>JAUWPC010000421.1 GCA_030611815.1 Desulfobacteraceae bacterium | reverse complement strand
AAGGAGGGCTTTCATGATCACGTTACGTCAGTTTGAGCCAGGGGAAGTCATCATAAAAGAAAATGACATGGGGGAGACCGCCTATATCATTGACCGTGGGCGGGTTGAGGTGACCAAGCAATTAGATGGAGAAAGGGTTCACATAGGTTACGTCGAGGCTGGCGAAACATTTGGCGAGATGAGTATGATCGATGACAAACCACGCAGCGCTACTGTCACGGCGGTAGAAGAAACAGTTGCCCGCGAAATCCACCGAGATGAATTCTTTGACAGCCTTCGGACCGATCCGGAGATATCGATCAGCATATTGAAGGTCCTCTTTGAACGCCTCAGAGAGTCACATGTCAAAATCTTACAGCTTCAACAGGCTACGACAAGGGCCGTTGAAGACCCTTCCAAGGTATTCCATGACACGCCGGACCTGCCCGGCCTTGCTGTTTCCATGGAGGGTTTGACCCCCATCGCCTTACAATCACTCCCGGAAAACCCTTTTCATATCAAGGAGTTTCCATTTCTAATCGGCAGAAAGAGCAGAGATCCTCTATCATATAATGATTTAAAGATCCCGGATTCAGTCCCCCTTCAGATATCGAGACACCACATGGAATTCATCAAAGATGGAGACCGGATAGGGGTCTCCGACAGGGGGAGTTATTTAGGTTCGATCGTTGACGGCCGGTTGCTCGGGAGTGAGGAAGGGAGCCCGGGCCCCATTTTTTTTGAGGGATCGGAGGGAACCCTCATTTTAGGGAACCATAAATCTCCATTCAGATACAAAATCAGGATTATCTAATTGGGTTTGGGCCGCTCTGTGATGTTACATGAAAAAGAGCATAATGCTCTCGGTGAGCGATTCGATGGTGTATTCAGGTGGCACCAGACTCACTTTAAAGTTGTATTCTTCAGCTGTCTTTGCGGTTATGGGGCCTATACAGGCAACGGCCACATTCTGCATCCATTCCTGGAGCCGGCCGCTATCTGTCTCGAGCATCTTCACGAAATTGCTCACAGTAGAGGAACTGGTGAAGGTAACCATGTCTATGGACCCTCTCATTAGCAACTCCCTTACCCGCCCCGTATCGTGATCAGGGCTGATCGTTTGGTAGGCATGCACGACGTCAACCTGGGCCCCCGCCTGCCTCAGCTCTTCGGGCAACACCTCTCGGGCCTTGACCGCCCTGGGGATAAGAATCTTTGCACCGCTGATCCCCAATTTCTCGAAAGATTCCACAACCGCTTCAGCCCGATACTCGTCCGGCATCAGGTCTGGCTTGATCCCCATCCGATGCCATATAGCGGCTGTCTTAGGCCCAATTACGCCAATCTTTATCCCTTTCAAATCCCGTATATCTTTCCCTAAAAAGCCAAGCCGCTTGAGGAAAAACTTCACACCATTGACAGAGGTAAAGAGCAACCAGTCATATTCATCCAACGCCTTGATCGCGCGGTCAAGAGATTCCCAGCTTTCCGGGGGCATTACTTCTATGGTAGGGAATTCAATGCTCTCCGCACCCAACACCTGAAGTGTGCGAAGAAATTCACTGGCCTGTTCTCTGGCCCTGGTCACCACGATCCGTTTGCCGAATAGAGGCTTTGTCTCAAACCAGTTCAGGTCCTCTCTCAGCCGGACCACCTCACCCACTACAATTATGGCAGGGGGGCGTATCTGGTTTTCTTTGGCCAACCGGGCAATATTTTCGAGATTTCCCACTAATGTTGTCTGCTCTGCCAATGTGCCTCTTCGTATAACAGCCACCGGGGTATCCGGAGATCGGCCATGGCCCACCAAATGCTCAGCGATTTTAGGGAGATTCCCCACTCCCATGAGGAAAACCAGAGTTCCTGCTCCGGTTGCCAATTTGTCCCAGGCAATATCCGATTTCTCTTTAAGGGGGTCTTCATGGCCTGTTACAAATGCAACTGTTGAGGCGTGATCACGATGAGTAAGCGGGATCCCCGCATAGGCCGGTACAGCAATAGCTGATGTGACACCGGGCAC
>JAUWPC010000049.1 GCA_030611815.1 Desulfobacteraceae bacterium | reverse complement strand
CTGAGAGCAAAGTCCGCTCTTATCCCCTCAGGTATCCGCCCGGAACAGTGTGGCACAGATATGACAAACGGAAGTCTCACAACGCATCTCCTTGCTGGATGCTGGATACTGGATGCTCGATACTGGATGCTCGATACTTGTCGAAGATCCCGTTTTTAAGCGGGAATGCTCGTAAAATTCCTTGCGCCTAACGCCTTGCGCCTACGCCCGGATCCCGAATCCTCAGGCTTTCCATCTTTTTTCAATCGACAATCATCAATCATCAATCCCATAGATCCACTCCAACGCGACGCGGGCATGTGGTGACATGGCGCCCTCCTTATCCACAACAGGATAGGAAAAAAGGATATGGCACAACCTGCCGAGAGGATCGGTAGAAACTGCACCGTTCCCGCCAATGTTAGGGGGCCCGTCAACTAATACAAACTGGTTCTCATTTTGGATATCCCTGTATTCCATTGAGTCTCTTCTGAAAAAGAATCTCTTTTCACCAGGCTTATATTCGTAAAGACCGGGCAGTAACCGGTCAAACCGGGGTTTCTGCCCCCCTGGCGGGAGGAAGAGGAGGAGATGACTTCCCTTCATCGGGCTGGCATATTTCTTGTTCAGCTCTTCCACGTCGAGCTGGTATGGGAGGTCCAAAAACTCGAGCATGTGAAATACATCCAATGGTATAATCCCATTCTGAAGATGCAGAAGCGATAGCATGGGAAAGGCCCCGGTAAATCGGGGGTTGATCTCAATCGGGCAGATTTCCCGGCCCCCCTCATCGATAATGAAATCGATCCCGAGTATCCCTCTATACCCAAGGGAAGAAACATATTCCCCAATCCTGTTGGCCTGCTTCAAGGCGTCCTCTTGAATAAATGGTGGCCAGGGCGTCTCATCCCATACGTGGCCGCAAAATATGCCGTCCTCTAAAAAGTCCTTGCAATAGGGGAGGTCAACAAGCTGTTCCTGGAGCCCTGATGTTAGGTTCCCATGTCTTGTAATGCAGATGGCCATGCTGACCGGAATCCCCTCTATAAACCTGCGAATGGAGACAGATTTGAGCCGGACATCCCGCCAGGAGTCCCCTCTCAACCTCTCCACAAGTATATCATACGCCTCGGCTGAACGAACGAAGAATGTGCCCCGACCACCACCCTGACCGATGTCCGGGAGCTGGATCACTAACTCCGGACCTAACATGGAGGCCCATTCTTCATAGCCACGCTCACGGATTACCTCGATCGGCCAGATCGCCCCAGGTGCCAGGCGGAGATCAAGCGCTACCCCCATGTGTTGAAAAAAAGCCCTTTCCCTAAGCCTAAGGCGCAGATCCGCTGGGTTGGCCAAGAGGATCCAACCCTCTTTCTTGGCCAATCTCTCCAAATCAGGATAATTCTGATACAATAAAAGGTGTTTCGGGTCGGGAAGTTTGTTCAAATAGCCTGTTATAATTTGATGGGCGAGTAGACGATAGGAATTGCAAGCGTTTTCCGGGAGAAAGCCCCCTGTCTCTTCCTCAAGACAGAAGATTTTCGCCTTCTTCCTAAGCAGACGTAAGTCACCGGTTTTTCTTAAGGTTATAATGCAATATGAATCAAGAAAATAAGAGGGTATGATCCTGGGAAAGGCCGTCATGCCCACGCCGACAAAAGTACCGTTCACAGATTCAAACAGGTGTCTAACGTGGTCTAATTCCCGCAAGAACATTCATTCTACTCTGGAAACCTGATCCGCAACCATTCACGGAGTAATGGAGTGATGGGTTGATGGGAAAGCAGAAATAGAGTTGAAAAGTCAGATAACATCTTTAATTTTAGGCACTCCCATATATCACGCCTCATGCATCGCTTCCAGACGAAAGCACGCGACAAAATGGCCATCACCAAGCTGGCTTAAACCAGGCTGCTTCCGGCCACATCTATCTTCATGTGCGGCCGCGCACCTTGGAAAGAAAACACACCCCGCATCCTCCTCCACATCACGGTCCTTGGCGAGAAGAGTTCCATAACGCTTCGCATCCCTATCATGTCCGAATTTGGGCACGGCATCGAGGAGCGCCTGGGTATAAGGGTGTTTCGGATTCCGGATCACTTCTTCTGCCGGGCCCACCTCCATCAGGTTCCCCCGATATATCACTGCGACCCTGTCGCAAAGGTACCGCGCCGCAGCGAGGCTATGGGTGATAAACAACTGTGTTACCCCAAGTTTATTCCTCAGCTCTAATAAGATATTGAATATTTGTGCTGAAATGGAGGCATCGAGCATGGAGGTCGGTTCGTCAGATATAACGAATTCGGGGTTCAAGATCATGGCCCGGGCAATGGCAACCCTCTGTCTCTGGCCCCCGCTCAGGCGATGAGGATATTTGAAAAAGAAGTCGTCAGGAGGAGACAGGCCGACTGATTTCAAGGTCTCTCTGACTAAGTCCTTTCTGGTGGAGGCATCCCCTATTCCATGAATTTTCAGGGGTTCCGACACCGTATCATAGATGGAACGCTGGGGATTAAGGGATTGATAAGGATCCTGAAAAATCATCTGGACTTTGCGCCGGAACTCTTTTTGTGCACGCCCCCTCAACCCGACAATTTCGCGGCCATCCAGGACTATTTCCCCCGAATTCACATCTTCAAGACCGACAATCAAACGACCCATCGTTGTCTTGCCACTGCCGCTTTCCCCCACTAAGCCAAAGATCTCTCCCTTAAATATATCGAGGGAGATCCGATAAAGCGCAGTGACATCCTTGCCCGAGCTACCAAAAAAAGCCCCCCTGGTCTTATATATCTTGCTTACGTCTCTTATTTCGAGGACAGATTCATCTCTCTTATGCATACTATTATAGCCCTAAAAAATGCCTTCGGCCGGGTTTTCAATCGCCAATCATCAATCAACAATTTTACCCCGTTAAATTTTCACGAAGTGAAACGGCGTAGCCGATTTAACCGGGGCATCAATCCATTCAGCACCTGCAGCAGAGGGTCTTGTGCCCCGGGCCTATCTCAACCCATTCCGGCGCTTCTGCCTGGCAGGACGGCCCCGGCCCGGAACAACGATCACAGAAACGACATCCTGCCGGCGGGATCACCAGATTCGGTGTTTCACCCGGAATAGGGATCAAATCACTCTTCTTGCCGGTCACTGTTGGAAAAGATGAAAGAAGCGCCTTTGTGTAGGGGTGGGAAGGGGATTCAAAGACCTCTTCCCTCGGCCCGAATTCCACTAACTGGCCTGCATACATTACACATATATCCTTACACATATCCGCCACAATAGAGATGTCGTGGGAGATGAATATGATGCTGAGATTAAATTCCTTTTGCAGATCCTTTATCTCTCCTAAGATCTGAGACTGAACAATGACATCTAAGGCCGTAGTGGGCTCATCGGCAATAATCAACTTTGGGTGACAGGCCAATGCCATGGCAATGACGGCCCTCTGTTTCATCCCTCCACTGTACTGGTGCGGATAATCTCTCAGGCGGTCCCGCGGTATCCCGACAAGTTCAAAAAGGGCCTCAACCTGCCCCATCGCCTCTTCCTTTCCAACTGAAGGGTTGTGAACCAATATTGCCTCTGCGATCTGATTTCCCACCCGCTGCACAGGGTTCAGGGCATTCATGGCCGCCTGAAAGATCATGGCCATCTTTCGCCATCTGATTTTTCTTATCTCCTCATCAGACATCCTTAACGTATTTTTTCCCTCAAAGAGAATACGCCCCTCTCTGACCGAGCCGTTAGGGGGGAGCAACCCCATCAAGGCCATGCCGATCGTAGTCTTGCCACAACCTGACTCTCCCACAAAGCCTAAGGACGCTCCCTCCTCCAAGGTAAAAGAGACCCCTTCAACCGCCTTTAGATAGCCTTTCTTGGTATTATAACCGATGCTCATGTTCTCCACTTCTAACAGGGCCATTTAATCTGTCTGGTCCTCCCTTCTCAGCCTCGGGTCGAGTACTTCATCCATAGCCCTTCCTAACATATAAAAGGAAAGCGTGATCAATGAGATGCAGATCCCCGGGGGAAGGAGCCAGTATGGCGCCTGAAACATGTGGCCGGTCTTCCACACCCACTGGAGCATCATGCCCCAGCTCACAGTGCCGGGATCACCGAATCCTAAGAATGCGAGGGCGGCTTCGGTAATAATTGCGGAGGTGACCCGAAACGTCATAAACAGAAAGGCGAGAGGTAGAACATTAGGCATAATATGCACAAATATTATCCGGAAATGGGAGGCCCCCGCCACCTTGGCGGCCTCGATAAAAGGCCTCTGCTTCAGGGAGAGGGTCTGTCCCCTGATTATCCTGGATACCCCCGGCCACCTGAACAGGGCGATAATCAGGACAATGGTCCAGATGCTAAGCTGTCCAAAGACCGCGGAGAGGAGCAGCACCACAAGGAGCGTCGGCATGACCATGATCATATCTGCCAATCTCATTAAGAGGGTGTCTACAAATCTCCCCATGTATCCGGCCGTCATACCTATGGATACACCCAGGACAACACTCATTACTGCAGCCGAGATTCCGACCATGAAGGCGATCCTGGCGCCAGCTAAGAGCTGGCTCAGGATATCCCTGCCCATGAAATCCGTGCCCAACCAGTGTCTCAGGCTGGGAGGCGTGCAGGACGTGATCTCCGGATCGACTCCTGTCATCGGGTTGTACATGGGGTTTATCCATGGGGGGATGTAGCTGCACAGGGCCATCAAGGCAAAAATAATCAGGAGGACAAGGCCTATCTTGCCCAAGAGATTCTGCCTGAAAATAGACCAGCCTTCCAAGAAAGAGATCAGCCAGGGATATCTTTCTGATCTTTTTATATTATTGTTTTGTTTAGATACCATTTTTATATGAAAGTGCCTAAAGTTAAGGATTTCAACTAATTACATTAAAATTGTGCCCAACCCGTGCTTTCATGCTTCGTTGTGCCCTTTGGGGCATGGCCGTTACTTCGGTCACCCCGCCTGAGATGGCGTAACTCACGTAGGCACTTTTCCGGTTTATCCGGGTTAGGCTATATTGATAGTATCTTTCTTCAACAATCGAGTATCGAACAGACGAGTTCCGAATTACGAATTCTTACGGCGAATGAACTCTCAACAGGCTCAGTCTTTGTTTTTCTTCGTCATTCGTCACTCCTTGATCGTCATTCGATTACTATTACACCGGCAATTTACCCCTAAGGTTGCATAAAAACCTGAGTTCGACTTTAGCCACTTCTCCCTAATATCTAATCCTCGGGTCCAGATATGCATAGAGCACATCGACCACTAAGTTGGAAACCAGAACAACCCCGGCAATCATCAAGAAACAGGCCAGTGCCAACGGATAATCATTCTGGCTGACTGAAGAGACTAATTCCCTCCCTATACCGGGCCAGGTGAAAACCGTTTCCGTCAGGGCGCCCCCGTTAATAGAAAATGCCAGACTGAGCCCCACGCTTGTGACCACGGGAAGGGCTGCGTTTGGGGCCGCATGATGGTCGCGGATCACCTTTTCCTCAAGGCCCTTGGCCCTCGCAGTCAAGATATAATCCTCTTTTAGGGTCTCTAACATACTACTCCGCATTATCAGGAGGTAGGCCCCGAAATGTATCAGAAAGAGGGTAAATAAGGGGAGGACCATGTGATACATGACATCTAAGGCCTTGGTTATAAAACCGGCTTCCGGGTCAAGCCACACCTCTTCCGAAATCATGCCGTTAATGGGAAACCATCCAAACTTGTAGCCAAATACCCAGATCAGAATCAAGGCGAGCCAGGGGAGAAAAAGGGTGTGGGTGACCAAGGCCCCGATAGTCATCAGCGAGTCTGTTTTTTTACCCTTGTGCCATGAGGCTATTTTGCCTAAGAATACGCCCACGAACGCCGAGAGGATAATAGATGTGGTGAAGAGCAGGATGGTGTTAGGGAGGCGGTTCCATATGATATCCACAACCGGTTCCCCATAATGGAAGGAATACCCGAAATCACCCGTGAAGAAATTCTTTAGATAAATGAGATACTGAACCCCTATCGGTTTATCAAGGCCCAATTGGACGATCAGAATTTCTGCATCCTCGTGAGTCATATCCGGATCGACCATCATGGAAACAGGATCCCCCGGGGCCAAACGGAAAAGCAAAAAGAGCACCGTAAGGATCAAAAAAAAGATTATTACGACCTGGATCATCCTTCGAGCGATGTATCTTCTCAGTTCCATAGTATCTGTTCTAACTCACATATAAAAGGCAATTGAGGGATTTAGGGATTCGGGAATTTTGAATTAGAGTGAATGAAATACCTTCAATTCCTAAATTCAGATCCGCAGTTGTTCAATCAACAATCATCAATCCAAAGTCATAGCGGTTTCAACTGGCAAAAGGACCAAATATTTCCGACTCCCCCTAACATCTGAACCCAGCCAGTAAACCGTCCCTTGCGGACTGCCTCAATCAGTTTTGGATCGTAAAGAGGGATATAGGGTACATCCCCGATGATTATCTTCTGCATCTCCCATATCAGACTTCTCCGCTTGTCACGGTTCATGGCGCTTGCAGATTCATTGGCGATCTTGTCAAAGTGAGGGTTATTATAGCCGCTCATGTTCCACCCCCGCTTTTTGTCATTGGTTGAGATGAAAAAATTCCTCAAATAATCGGGGTCAAGAGAGAGATTCCCATAACCTAAGATGAATGAATCAAAGTCATGTCGCACCTTGACCTGCTGGAGCAAGGCCCCAAAGGCCATCGGCTTGGAATAGGCGGGAATACCCAACATCCTGAGCCACTCCTGCATCATCATACCGCACATGGCACGGTGCGGATCATAATCCGCCGGGGGTGTCAATATGGTAAATTTCTCCATGGGCTGCCCACCAGGGAGATTGATTCCCTCCCCGTTGACCACCTTTCCCGAGGCATCAACAGGCGGAACCTCCCAGGTGTAACCTGCATCACGAAGGATCCCGAAGGCCTTCTTGATACGGGCCTCTCTGTCAAGCCCTTCCCCGTATCGGGGAACGTCCGGGCAGTACCAGAATGCATTTCCAGGAGGAATGATGGAATACATCCTTATCCCGTATCCCTGCAAAATCCGTTTGATGATAAAATCCTCGTCAACCAGGGTAGCAACGGCTCGCCTCAGGTTCACATCATTAAATGGCGCTTTTCTCACATTAAAGCCCATATAGTAGAGCGCGCTCTTCTCGTTGTGAAATAACTCGATATCGGGATTTGCACGGAGATCCTCAATATACCCCGGTTGGATGCCCCACCAGAACATATCAATGCTCCCCTTTTTTAAGGAAAGAATCGATGCATCAGAGGTCCCGAAGATCTTAAAAATGATCCCGTCTATATAGGGCCCGAGGAGCCGGCCCTGTATCTTCTTCCCGGTTCCAAAAAAATGCTTGTTCTTTTCCAGGTATAGGAAGGTCCCCTGCCTCCACTCCTTCAGCACAAAGGGGCCGCTGCTTACCGGTCTTTTTATCTTCTCATTCAGGAGTCTTTTAAGAGGCTTTTTAGTCTTTCTCGCCTCTTCGGCAAGTTTGGTCCACTCCCTTTTCTGAACAATAGGCGTGGTAAGCGTCCTGCTCACAAAAATGGCCTTTGGCTCTTTGAGATAAAATTTTACAGTATGTTTATCAGGGGTCTCGATTTTTTTTATAAATTTCCATTTGGAACGGTATCTCGGGACCTTAAACTCGTTTATGAAACGCCCGGTAAATGCCACATCCTCTGAAGTCAATTCCGTGCCGTCGGACCACTTGGCAGGCCTGATCTTAACCGTGTAGCAAAGGGTCTTTTCATCAAACAGGGGCGGCCCTGCGGCTAACCAGGGAATAAGTTTCAGGGTCTCGGGATTCCTCACATAAAGGGGTTGATACATCAGGCCCAATACCTTCCGGGACCATCTGTCGCTTGCGCGCCAGACATTGAGGGTCTTTGGCTCCTGCAAGAGACCCATCTTGAGAATGTTCGCGGCAGAGGCGGTTGAACCAACAAAGAGACTGCCGGTAACCAACATGGTGGCGCACGCAAGAATCAGAACCCAGCGACAGGAAAACCTTCTTTGTTTTGCATTCATACAGGGCATAGCATTTCCTTCCTTGTGTTAAATTGTTTGCTTTTTCGGATAGGGGTCAGCCCCCGGATTACATTTAAGCGACCTTCTGTTCAATAAAATCGATTATTTTGGTTTCAAGCTTTACCTTGTCTAACCGGTTTATTCGAGGAATGCCTCCCGGGCTGACGCAATTAATTTCTACCATCTTATCGCCTATCACGTCAACACCTACAAAGAACAACCCGTCTTTTATCAGGTCGCCCTTGATCGCATGACAGATTTCCCGCTCCTTATCGGTCAAATCGTGCTTATATGCCCTTGCCCCAGCGTGGATATTGGTCCGGAATTCCCCTTTTAGAGGCTTTCTTCTCATGGCGCCTAAGACCTCGCCATTCAACAGGAGTATCCGCACGTCGCCCCCCCTCTTCACCACATCCAAATATTCCTGGACCATAATAGGCTCCCTCTCCGGATAGGAACGGTATGCCCTGACATAGTAGTTGATCAGTGAATGCAGGTTCTCCTGGTCCTTTATACTAACCTTGATCACTCCTTCTCCACCATATCTCTGAAGCGGCTTCACAACCATGGCGCCCCCGAAATCATTAATGATTTTTCTGAGCCGCACAGGATCTCTCGAGACGTGTGTCTCCGGGATGATATCCGGGAAATTGAGAATATAGAGCTTGCTGTTGGCTAAGATCTGACCGGATGCGCTGTTGATCATAAAGACCCTATCGCTCACCGAAGATAAGAACTCCATGGTCTGGTAGACCAAGGGAGGATTCTTTCTCAAAAATAAGGCGTCAAGCTCGGTGATCGTTTCGAATACGAGCTCGTCCTTTTTGAGACAATTGATAAGGGAGCGCCAGTATTTCTTCATGGAGAGATCGGGCTGCACCGAGATATTACGCATCCTGGCTACCACCTCGTTCTTCCGGATATAGATATCGTGGGGTTCAAGGAAATAGACGCTATGGCCTCTCTGGTTGCACTCATACATCAGGCAACTGGTGGTCTCATTCTCAGGTTGAATCGATTCCAGCCTATCCATTAAAAAAGCTATGTGCATGATTTCCCTCTGAGTTTGTCTTCCACATATCCAACAATTCCGGAAGCAATGTCAAGTCCTGTAGCCTTTTCGAGGCCCCTGAAACCCGGAGAATAATTCACTTCAATAACCCTTGGGGCGCCATCTTCACCCACAATGATATCTGTTCCGGCGATCTCAAGCCCTAAGACTTTAGCCGAGCGGACTGCCAATTCCGACAGTTTGGGGTCCAAGGTCACCCCCTTACCCTGCCCCGCAAGGTGAATATTTGACCTGAAATCATCGGGGTTTGGCATTAGCTCCATGGCCCCGGCTACCCTGTCACCTATGACAAATGCACGAATCTCCCTTCGGCCACGGGGGGCGATATACTCCTGAACCAGAAGACCCCTCGAGTTATCCTGTAGATTATGCATGACAAATTCCGCAGTAACCGGCGAATCCACCAAGGCCACTCCGCTTCCCTGCCTGCTGCTCGGCATTTTTGCCACCACTGGGTAGCCTCCAAGCCCTTTCACGGCTTCCTCGAAACCTCGGAAATTGACCACAAGATATGTGTCAGGCACATTTACGTCATTACGCGCCAAGGTCTGGAGGGTCAAGAATTTATTTCTCGCTAAAAGGATCGAGTGAAAGCCATTCACCACAGGGACACCTGAAAGCTCAAAATGACGGACGACCCCTAAGGCATAGTCATTGATTGTAGCCCCTATTCTGGGCAAAAGGACGTCCGGTCTGTCACTCCCCTCGATTTTGAGAGCCGGCCTGCCATGATCGATCTCAGAGAGGCAGTCTCTTGTGTGTATGAGCCTGACATTATGTCCTGATTGGGACGCGGCCTCGATCAACCTCTGATTGGGGTGGTATGCACTGTCTCTTACACTGAGAATCCCGATTATCATTACCTACCAATTATCTGACCACGACTTGCAGGTCCGAAAGAATACGTTCGATTTTTTGAGTAGATGGCCCATCGGCAGAGACCTCCTTTATAGACAATTGAAGTTCTCTCTTCAACCTAAAAAACTCCTTTATCTCCTTGGGGGAGTACCCTTCTCCCCTGAGCAGTTTATAGATCTCCTCAACATATGCCTGGCCATCGGTGAAGCTCCTGTCGATCCTTTCCAACATATGAGACATCAGCCGGGATGCCTCCACCGAATCCATGGTATCATGACGCCATGCCAGGCCGAGCCCTTTAAGGCCCAAGACGTCTCTCTCCTGGTGCACCAAGGTATTGCCGGTATAATAAAAGAGGTATGGATGATAATAGGGCAACCCGCTCCCATTAATAAAATCAAGGGTTTCGGAAAATGTGTCAGAGGTCTCCCCAGGGTAGCCGATGATAAAACTACCCCTGCTTATAATGCCGTAATCGTTAAGCATCCTGATCGCTTCAAAGGACTGTTCCTTTTTTAGCCTCTTGTCCATATTGTCTAAGATAGTCTGGCTCCCGGACTCAAGCCCGAGATCTACAAACTCACACCCCGATCTCTTCATGAGTTCCACCAGATCGGGTGCCAAGGCGCTGGCCCGCGCAAATGACGACCAGGTAAAACCAAACCCCTCCCTTATCATCATTTCCAGTACTGCCTTGATCCTCGTCTTATTAGCCGTGAAATTGTCGTCGGTAAATCGTACGTGCTTTACAAAGCCCAGGGCCTCAATCTTCTTCAGCTCCTGTTTGAGCACGTCAATGGATTTGTAGTGGACCTCTGGAAACAGCCAGTGATAGGTGCAAAAACGACATCTGTAAAAACAGCCCCGGCTGCTGTTCAGAGGGAGTGTGCTGCGCAGGTATTCTCCTGGAATTTGGTCCCATGAGATAGCCATCTGATCCATCTGGATTTCTTCCTCTTGCCGCGAGGTAAAGAGCATCTGTCCCTGTCCGTCAAAATAGGCCAGGTTAGGGACCGCACTCAGATCCTGCCCCCGCTTAAGGGTCTCGAGCAGCTTCACCAAGGTCTGCTCTCCCTTGGCCTCCACCACAAAGGCATCCACTTTGCCATGAAAACCGGACAGGAATCCAAGGGTCCTTTTTGAAAAACCCTCCCCCGCATTCAAGACCTTCTTAATTAGCATGCCCCCGGCTATTACAGGGACATGGGGAGCATGCTGTTTGATCTGCCCGGCCATCTCCTTGATGTCATTCATAAAGATGAAATTAGAAGAAATACAGACTGCCAGGGGGCCTTCCCCGAGGAGATCGGGCAGGTTAACGATGGCATAATTCTGTACAATGATCGGATCATATCCATGCTCAATGAGGTATTGATACAAATATATGCCGTTGAGAGTAACAGTATTGGCCAAAGAATAGTGTTCAGTTACATTATCCGGTGTAATTTCCGGAATGTGACGCCCCCCCTTTATAAAATTCATGAGGTCGAGCAGGTCCATATACCGGCCATTTAAGAAAAGCAGGGAATCCCGGATATTCCTATGCACCCCCTTCTGAATGGCTAAGAGATCCAGGTCGGGAAACCGGGCTGACTGCCTCTTGGCCCTCTCTTCGGCATCAGCCAACTTCCGCCTTAAATGGGCATCATTGTCCAATGGCTGGTTCTGGGCAATTATTATGACTTTAGGAAATTTCACAGTTGATTCCAGGTTTTCCTTCTACACATTTCAAAACCTTATAGTCCTTTGCCAGACAATTTGTCAATAATGGGTGCGCGCCTGTTATTGATACAGACCTGAACCATTGCAACGAACCCCATGCTCCAGAGTCAGAGTTCTTTATCTCTGCTGATTGATATGTTATAATGCATACCTTCTGGCGAAACTTTTGATCGGTAAAAAATCTAAAGATCTCGTTTGTCTTGCCCTTCTATACACCTTTTTTGACAGGACAGAGAGACTGACCCATATTTTTTCAGAAGATAAATCATGAACATTCTCGCCATCATTGCCAACTTCAAGTTTCAGGATCTTCTCGATATCCTGTTTCTCACTGTTGTGGCCTATCATCTCTTCATCTGGTTCCAGGGGACCAAGGCGTTCAAGGCCCTTATCGGGCTCCTGGTCTTAGGGGCCGTGTTTACAATCGCAAAGGCATGGGGCTTATTCCTGACCACTTGGGTATTTCAATTTCTGTGGCAGATCCTGGTTATCCTGTTAGTGGTTCTTTTTCAATCGGAAATCCGGCAGGTGCTGGAAAAAGTGAATCCGCTTCAAAAATTCGGATTTCGCAGACGGAAAAAATCCGAGGAATGGGTTGTAGAATTCGCAAAAGGGGTTTTTGCCCTTGCCGGGGAGAAAATAGGCGCCCTCATCATTATTGAAAGGGCTGAAAGGGTCCAGGAGTATATGACTGAAGGGCAAAAGCTTGAAGCCGCACCTACCCCGGAGGTCTTGAAAAGCATTTTCCAGAAGGAATCGCCCCTTCATGACGGCGCCATTCTCATCAGGCAGGGAGAGATCATGGAAGTGGCCTGTTATCTTCCCCTCACGCCGGCCGAAGGATTGCCAAAAGAGTGGGGAACCCGCCACCGCGCGGCCATAGGCCTTTCCGAACGCTGTGACGCCTGGGTTGTGGTGGTTTCAGAAGAACGCGGGGAGGTCTCAATGGCGAGGGAAGGCCAAATGATTCATGTGGAGAGCCCCCAGAGGTTTTACCAACTGATCCAGGAGGCCTTAGCCGCCTCAAGTCCCGGGGACAAGACCTGGAAGGAAAGGATCCGCTATTTTCTGCTCAGCCGTTGGCGCACCAAACTGGTGACACTTTGCCTCGTCAGCTTTCTCTGGTTAATCTTGGCTGGACAGCAGGACTTTGAAGTAACATTAAGGATTCCCCTTGGAATTAAGGGGCTTCCTTCCAACGTGAAAATCCTGGAACCCCTCAACTCCAATATCCAGGTTACCCTCCGGGGTTTGCGTAGAGATGCCAGCATTCTGGATAAGGAAAATGTGATTGCTGAAGTTGATCTCTCCAGGGCCCAACCGGGGAAGATGGATTTTGCCATTACCCGGAATGAAATAGGGTTGCCCGACGACCGGGTTAAACTGGTGCATATTGATCCCTCAAGAATTGTATTTACCTTCAAGAAATTGCAGGAACATCAAGAACGTGAGCGATAGAACAGGTATCCAGTTTTTTCTTCCAGATAAGCAGTGTGGTCTTTGCTGTGCCCAGGTGTGTGCACTGGAATGTTGAATCTCGCAGCACCCTCAGGTTCCGAAGAAGTGTTAGGAGAGGGCAGAGGTTCTCAGTTAGTGCCCGAACGAAAACTAGGATTTTTCGTTCAGATCAAGGAAGCCGATAATTTTAACCGCAGGAATACATTGAGTATTTCGAGGATTAAAATTTGAGTCTGACGTCCCGCCGAGGCGGGAGGCGAAAAAAACAGTTTTCGTTCAGACACTATCTGTTTGACCTGGATGGGGTTTGTTTTTTTACTCATAAGAAAAGCTTGGGAATGCTCAAGGAGATCGCTCCCCGCATCGTAGCAATCAGGGAAGAAGAGATGCCTGTCATTCAGAGGACAGAGTCTCGTAAAACC
>JAUWPC010000016.1 GCA_030611815.1 Desulfobacteraceae bacterium | reverse complement strand
CATCGGCACCTTAGCTGGCGGTATTGCCCATGATTTTAACAACATCCTTTTTTCCATCATCGGCTTTACAGAAATGACGATGGATGACGTTGAAAAGGGCTCCCCGGGGGAGAGCAACTTGAGGCAGGTGCTTAAGGCTGGAAAGCGGGCCAAGAACCTGGTCGAACAGATTTTGACCTTCAGTCGGGAAGATAAGCAGGAACATAAGCCGTTTCAGGTTAAATACGTTGTCGAAGAGGTCCTTAAATTTCTCCGGGCCTCCCTCCCATCAACCATTGAAATTGATCAGAACATCCAGAGCGATTCGCTGCTAATGGGGGATTCAACGCAAATCCACCAGGTATTGATGAACCTGTGTACCAATGCAAGCCATGCCATGGAAGAAAAGGGGGGTGTGCTTGATGTGGCCCTCACGGACACAGAACTGGATTCCGACTTCACGGCCACACATCCGGAGCTGAAGCCAGGACCTTTTTTGAAGATCACCGTTACCGATACGGGTTATGGCATAAAACCCCATGTGCTGGAGCGGATTTTCGAGCCCTTTTTTACGACCAAGCAGCCGGGGGAAGGGACCGGATTGGGCCTTTCGGTGGTTCATGGTATTGTAAAAAATCATGGCGGCGGTATCTACGCCTACAGTGAACCGGGGAAGGGCTCAACCTTCCATGTATATTTACCTGCCATCAAAAGAGAGTGGGAGCAGGAAAGCGAGCCGGAAAGACCTGTTCCGGGCGGAACCGAACGAATACTTTTTGTTGACGATGAGCCAATGCTTGTAGATTTAGGCGAGCAGGTACTCAAATCCTTAGGATATGAGGTGGTAACCAGGACCAGCAGTACAGATGCCCTGGAGCTATTCCGAAAACAACCCGATCAATTTGATCTGGTTATTACCGACATGACCATGCCCCATATGACAGGAGACAGCCTGGCCCGGGAAATGATTAAGATTCGCCCTGATATCCCGGTTATCCTTTGCACAGGATATAGCAGACAGATCTCAGAGGAAAATGCAAAAGGGATAGGCATCCGGGCCTTTGTCATGAAGCCTATCCTCAGACGGACTATAGCGGAGACTGTTCGGGAAGTTTTGGATTGATGATTGATGATTGGAGGGTGGAGTGATGGTTTTAAGCTCAGAGAGAACGTAGGCAAAAAGACTATCTAATGGAATTTCTGGGGATTTTATCATTTGGTTTTTCCATTACTCCAGCACTCCAGCACTCTCTCCGAGCCGTAGGGTCTACCCTACGGGCTGGAAGCGGAGCCGGAGGCCATCACTCCATTTCCTTTTTTGGAGGTTAAACGAACATGACACGCATTCTCGTAATAGACGACGATGATCAGGTGAGAGAAATGCTCCGGCAGACGCTGGAACGTGAAGGGTATGAAGTGGTGGAGGCAGAAGACGGAAACGCGGGGATAAAGGCCTATCGCCGGCAACCGACCGACCTGATCATTACCGACCTGATCATGCCCAATAAGGAGGGTATGGAAACCATCATGGAACTCAGAAGGGATTTCCCGGGGGTTAAGATTATCGCTATATCCGGGGGAGGCCGTATGGGGCCCGAATTCTACCTACCTGCCGCCAAAAGCCTCGGCGCGCAAAAGACAATGACCAAACCTGTCGACCGAAAGGAACTGCTTGAGGCCATTCAGGGACTCTTGCACAGCTAAAGATCCGGGCCCAGAAGGGATGGTGTACTGGGGAATGGCGTGATGGAGTGTTGTATTGGAGTGCTGGCGTATTGTCGACGATCCCGGTTTTTTAGCAGGTTCCAGCTTTCCAGTTTCGAGTTTCCAGTTTCCAGTTTGTGACTCAACCACTCAACGAGGCTTATATGCAGGGAATGGGGATATCATCAAAAACAGGGTTTCTTTATCGCCATGAGGCGATCTTTGTTTTTGTCATAGGCGTTCTGTTATTATTCCCCTGCATCTGGTGTGAGACAAGCATCACGGGCCAGGACGAATACTGGCTTTCTTTTCGCACGCCCATGGAAACCTTAGGGCATGACAGTTGGTTCACGCCGTGGGTAAACGGAGAGCCCAGGCTAAAGAAACCTCCTCTCCTCTACTGGGCAATCCTATGGAGCTACAAACTGCTTGGCATCAATCTTTTTGCGGCCCGTATCTGGGGAGTGCTTGCAGGGGCCGGACTCGCAGCTTGCTCCACCCTTTTATTTCGGGAGCTGTTCAAAAAGAGCGGTATTCTCGCAGGTCTGATCACCCTCGCCACCCTCACTGTAGCCATCGAAGGGCGCAGGGCAATGCTGGACCTCCCCCTCACCTTTTTCACTGCCATGGCCCTGTTTTTTGCCATCAAATGGGGGAAATCGGGTCGTCAGGGCTGGATTCTCTTATCCGGTTTTTCCATAGGGCTTTCTTTCCTTGTTAAGGGTCCTGTGGGAATGATCCTTTTTGGGGTCGCCTGTTTCAGCGCCCTGTTCGTGTTCAGGAAATGGGATTTTTTAGCTTCAAACTGGGCACAGGTTTTTTGGGCATCTGTCTTGGTCTTGGCAGTATCTCTACCCTGGCCAATAATAATGGCCTATACGTGGCCCAATTTCCTGAAAATTATTGATAGCGAGGTAGCTGCGAGAGGGATTGGAACAATCCACATTGGATCCCCCTTTTCTACCATAGGGGGGGCATTTGGCCTTGTTTTTCCGTGGTCACTGATACTGTTTGCGGCATTGATGCGATCGATCTGGCACTTCAGAGAGGATAAGGGGAAAAAGGATCTTTGGCTTACGACCTGGTTTTTCGGGTGCATAATCCCTTTTATATTCATAAGGTCCTTTGCCCGGTATATGACGCCACTGATTCCGGCGGCAGCCATACTGTGCGCCCATTGGCTTGAACAGGTCACGGGCAGATGGAAAACAGGTCTGCTGCGCGTCTCTATCTCATTATTAGCATTGGCTTCAGCATCCTTTTGTCTCTTCTTCATATGGTTTGGCCGCGGCGTTCCCATGGCAGTGCTATCTCTTATGGTCGTGGGGCTGATGCTCTGGATCACATTTTCCAGAAAGGATGTTCGCGTGGTGGCCGGCACTGTTGCAGTACTGTTGACCTTCATGATGGGGGGCCTGTATCCGTCCTTGGGGGTAAATGCCATGCCCTCTGACCTCGATGAAATTGTGGGCCAAAAACCGGTGGCTGCCTATAATAGCTCACAACCCTCCATGCTCTCGATCCGCCTGAAACGGAGCGCGATCAGGATACGTTCCTTTAACAAGGATGATCTTCGTACCTTGAAAAATCTTGACGGCTTTATTTTTGTGAGGGAATCGGATGTGAAAGGGTTCGAGGCCCTTGCTGACAAGTTAGGTATTTTTTATAAGAGGGCCGGCCAGTTTAAGACCTTTTATTCCCGGCAGGCCTGGATACGGTTCGCCCGCGAGGATGCCACGGCTCATGATTGGAAGAAGGCTGTAGAGAAGCGATCCCTGGCTAACCTGAGGCCCACGATCTTGTACTATCGGGTAAAGCCCCATGGGTAACCCAACGGGCAGGGAGAAGAGGACTGAAAAAAAGACGAACATCGAGGTAAGCGAAGACTCCGACATCGAACGTCGAACGTCGAACATCGAATATTGAATATTGACAAACTCGTAAAAAGTCAGAAAGCACCCCTTATTGTCATTCCCGTGAAAACGGGAATCCAGTAAAATGGCACAGGAGAGGATTTACCACGATTTATTGAGAAAATACCAACGATTCATCCATTCCATTACATCACACCATTCCTGGTGCTCTCCAATACTCCATCACCACCCACTCCAACGAGCTGGAATAGTTGTTTTACAACATGTTGTCAGTTGAAAGGTCCTAAGGTCCTAAAACGCCCACCCCAGACCTAAGACCCCCTCCTGATCGTTCTTCTTTCTTCCGTCCGCCGGATGATTGACATAATCGTAGTTGAATTGAAAAGAGGCAAAAAGCTTCAACACCATGGGTATGCGAATCCCGGTACGGGTGCGAAGCTTCCAGTTGGTGCTGTTCTGGAAGTCATAGAGAATATCGTTGTGATGAAAGACCTGAAAAAACTTGTCAAAAAACCACATGTCAAAATCCAGGGCCCAGTAGCCGGCAATATAGCTATTCTCGGATTTACCATCCAGGAAACTCTGGGGCTTGGTATACTTTTCATAACCATAGGCCGGCCCTATCTGGGCTGCGAGATTGATCCGCCGAGACCTATAGAATTGATAGCCGGGACCTACCGCAACATTGCCTAAGAGATCCATACTCTTAAATGTGTCCATCTGTGCAGTCCCATTGCCGAACCCAAACCACTTTTTCGTGAAGAAACGCTTATATGTGGCGGAACCTAAGCCTTGATTTTTGCTGAGTTTGCCTTTGCTCCACTCCTTTTTAAATTGCGCGTACAGCTTAACCGCGTTCGGTAAGTTGGAAATCGTCGCGTTGGCGGTCAAGTTGTATTTTTGGGTATTTGTGTTCCCGGTTTCCTTGCTGACACCTGCGGAGACGTTTCCACTGAATTTCCAACCAGCCGGAGGCTTGGGCCGTTCCAGGGTCTTGATCTGGGCCATGGCGATGGGAACTGGCGGGGAGCCGTCCGCTGGTTGGAGAATCAAGGCGCCGTCCTTGGTGATCGTTAGTTTGCCCATCAGCGTGTTTTCGTCCCTCAGATAGGCCTCTAAAGGCTTTTCGGTAGTCAGACGGGCTATCTCATCCCATTTGATCTTGATTTCACCAGCATAAGAGGTCTTGAAGACCAGTTTGCCCAAGGACATGGAAAGCACAGTCCCCTGCAAACGATCACCGTTTTTCATAAGCAGCTCATCAGCGTTGGCAGCGCTAACAAAAAGGACGATCAAGAGACCGGCCAACATGCCGCTTTTCAGGCAAGCCCTGATCAGTCTATTAGAGCCACGCTGGGGGGATTTCTCGTTGAATCTATTATGAAGCTTTTTCATAGGGTCATTTCCTCCTTTTGAGGCAAAGCCGGAGCGATTTTTTTAGCGAAAAACTATAGGCGAGTGGCAGATGAGTGTCAATGATAAATCCCACAGGTGTCAATGCTTGCCCAATCCTTGACACAAGGATCTAATTTTCATATACTTTTTCAGAACGAATACGTCTTGACCCGGCAGGCTTTTGTTCCTGCCTTGTGCACCGAGCCGTGGTCTCGGAATAATGAAACAACATCCATAACGGATGACAGCCAATAATTTGTTTTTGGATTCATACTCTTAATCGTAATCTTGATGGTCTCGTAAAAAGTCATTTTGCACGTCACTCCCGCCTTCTATTGTGCCATATGACACTCATTGATTTTTTATACAATATATGGCATATGGCACAAAATAGATCTCGACATATGGCATCTTTTTATTGCCATATGGCGTTATCGCGGCGGGATTGGTTTCCCTGGATTCCCGCGTTCGCGGGAATGACGAAAACTGGTCATTTCTGACTTTTTACGAGGCCATCACTCTTAATCATAATCGTTTTGAGTAAGATTACGATTATGATTAAGATTATGAAATAGGGAAGAGTTATTTCGTTCAGGCAATAATTTAAGGAGTCCGCTTCCCAAGTTTTGCAGATCCGGATGACCAATGGAGAAGATGGCTAAGGTTTGATATCCACCCATGAGGAGATGCCTTATGTCCGACACAACTGAAAAAATAGACGATTCCCCTATGCCGCACAGGTGGCATTTTGTGAGGTTGGGCGGGTTTGATCAAGTAAGACTTGAGACGGGAGCGGACCTGTTAGCCTTAGACCAGCTTGACCAGAAATTGTGGGCAGCGCTGAGCTGCCCGACCCAGGGTCTTGAATTCGACGAGAAAACCCTCGATCTGATCGATACAGACGGGGACGGACGGATCCGGGCGCCTGACATCATCGCTGCGACAAAGTGGGCCGGATCCCTTCTCAAAAACCCGGACGACCTTATCAAGGGCGCAAGCGCCCTACCCCTCTCGGCCATCGATGAAAGCCCTCCTGAGGGCCAGGAACTCCTTTCCTCAGCCAAACAGATCCTCAAGAACCTCGGTAAATCAGATGCGAGCGAAATCATCGCGGACGATACAGCAGATACGGTGAAGATTTTTTCAAAGACCAAGTTCAATGGGGACGGAATTATCCCTGCTGATTCGGCTGATGATGAGGCCATAGGGGAAATTATCGTGGATATCATGGCCTGTTTTGGATCGGAGGAGGACCGTAGCGGGCTTCCGGGGGTCTCGCAGGAAAAGGTCGACAAGTTCTTTGCCGAAGCGCAAACTTACTCTGATTGGTGGAAAAAGGCGGAAGACGATGCGGGCAACGTCCTCTCCTATGGCGATACAACCGATGAGGTCGTGGCAATCTTTCAGGCCGTCAAGGCCAAAGTGGATGATTACTTTACCCGCTGCCGCCTCGTCGAGTTTGACCCTGGCGCGTCCGGATCCCTGAATCCGGCTAAGGACGCGTATGAGGCCCTATCCCTTAAAGACCTCTCAACTTCAGCGAAAGAAATCGCCGTCTTCCCATTAGCAGGCATTGAGGCCGGCAAACCCCTGCCGATGAAGGAGGGCATCAATCCCGCATGGGCCGGACCTGTTCAAAAATTTTTCTCGGAGATCGTGAAGCCGGTACTTGGAAATAAGGAGAGCTTGAACGCCGATGAGTGGAAGAGCCTGAGCGCTAAGTTCTCTGCCTACGAAGCCTGGCTCAGCACAAAGGGGGGGGCTGCCGTGGAGCAGCTTGGTCTCAAGCGAATCAGGGATCTTCTATCCAACGACAGCAGAGAGACTATTACCGCGCTGATCGAAAAGGATAAGGCATTGGCTCCGGAGGCGAATGCTATTTCCTCGGTTGACAGGTTAATTCGCTATCACCGCGATCTTCACACTATTCTAAACAACTTTGTTTCGTTCCGTGACTTCTACACGCCCGAAACTAAGGCCATTTTTCAGGCCGGAACCCTCTATTTAGACTCCCGTAGCTGCGAGCTGTGTGTCAAGGTTAATGACGTGGGCAAGCACAGCGGCTTAGCACAGTTGAGTCGCACCTATCTTGCTTACTGCGACTGTACACGCAAAGGAACCGATAAAAAACTGACGATCGCTGCCGCTTTCACCAACGGCAATTCGGATAACCTCAGGGTCGGCCGCAACGGGGTGTTTTACGACCGTGAGGGTCGGGACTGGGACGCCACCATTGTCAAGATTATCGAACATCCAATCAGTGTCCGCCAGGCTTTCTGGTCTCCCTACAAACGAGTAGCCCGGATGATCTCCGAACAGATCGCTAAGATGTCTGCGGCCCGTGAAAAGGAGATGCAAACCAAGGCTGCCAAAGTCATCTCCGAGACCCCCAAGAAGGCCAAGGCCGGCCAGGGCTCTGCGGGGCAGGCGTTTGACATCGCCAAGTTTGCCGGGATATTCGCTGCCATCGGTCTTGCCATCGGCGCTATCGGAACGGCAATTGCCTCTATGGTTACGGGGTTCCTGAAACTCGTCTGGTGGCAAATGCCGCTCGCAGCCCTCGGACTCCTGTTAGCTATCTCCGGCCCCTCCATGATTGTCGCCTACCTGAAGCTCCGCAAGCGCAACCTGGGTCCCATCCTGGATGCAAGCGGATGGGCAGTGAACACAAGTGCCATGATTAATATCCCGTTTGGCGCATCTTTAACGCGCACGGCTGCTCTGCCTCCCGGTTCCCAACAAACCTTGAAAGATCCCTTCGCCAAGAAGAAGCTATGGAAATTATACATCTTGCTGATAGGATTCCTTATCGCCGCCGGGGTGCTCTTGTATAAGGGTTATCTCCAGGAGTGGTGGAAGCAGTATGTCGTCAAGGAAAAAACCGTCCAAGTGATGGAGGGATCAGCGCCTACCCAGAAACCGGCCCAGCCGGCCTCTTCCAAGAAATAGTGTGGGCCACTAATTATCTCATTTCTGGATGAACACGAGTGCACCGTCCCAAAAGTTCTTTCTTACATTTTCGCAAAACAAGTTGAGCGGATATTCGACCTATATCATCCACTCATCTCTTTAAACTGGCTAATATATTGATAACATGCAACAATTGCTTAGATAATGCCAACAATATGGATTAGCTGCAGCCTACTAACTGACATCTTTCTTCAACAATCGAGGTCACCGCCGAGTCCCGAATTACGAATTTTTACTTTTATTTTGTTTGGCGGTTTTCACACTTGACAAAATCAATGAGACGATCTTCAAGGTTAAATTCTTTGTTTTCCTTCGTCACTCGTCACTCCTTGATCCCGCTATAAGCGGGATTACTATTACACAGACAACTCAAAGTGCCAATTTTGCAGAAAGAACTTTCACGACACGGCACTATTCGTCATTTCTGTGGCGTACGCTCAGTAACGGGACAGGACAGCGTCGAAACATCTTTTCAGCAGTCGTTCCAAAGAGCACATTTGCAAGATTGGTACGGCCCTTTGTACCCATCACGACCAGATCGACCCCCTCGTCCTTTACCGCTTGTACCAATTCAATGAATGGGATTCCAATGCGGAATACTGTTTTTATAGCAAGATCGGGGTTGGAAGTTTGATCCCACAACTCGTTGATAAGCCGGGACCGCTCCTCCTTTTGCATCTCCAGATACTTCTCGACAGATATGCCTGTCGTAATGTTCTCAATTTTCTTAATAGCATCAACATCCCGCTGATTGATGACGTTGACCATGATCAATTCCGCTTCCAATTGGGTAGCCAGATCAGCGGCATATTCCATGGTCGCGGCCGAATAGTCAGAAAGATCAATAGCTGCCAAGATTTTATTGATTTTGCCCATGATTTCCTCCTTGCTTTAACCTCAGAGTTCCGGGTTGTGGGTTACGGGTTGCTGGTTTCGATGGCTGTATTTTCCTAAATAGTGCCCGAACGAAATAACTGGTGCTCTTCCCTATTTCATAATCTTAATCGTAATCTTACTCAAAACGATTATGATTAAGATTACGATTAAGAGTATGAATCCAAAAACAACCCCGCCTCTGGCCCCGCCTCTGGCCCCGCCTCTGGCGGGGTCAAATGTGGCAGTTATTTCGTCCTAATTCGTGTGAGTTTTTATCCCGCCCTGCGGGACCAAAATCGTGCCTGAATCACGCCAAGGCGTGATTTTCGTTCGGACACTATTTAACATACCGCAAAAATTAATTCCGGCCTGTTACGATTGGGTGTGAAATAAGAGGAACTGCCCCTTTACTATTATTCTATTTCTTGATAAATAAAGATTTAACACTATAATTCGTTTTTCCAATATCCCCGACCTGGAAATTGTATAGCCTGGAGAGGGGTTATGAGCACAAAGAAAGAGAGGATAACATAATGGCATCAAAAGAAAAAGCGACAAGATTAGAGCAGAGGGTCTATTGGGAGGAGAAGCTGAACCAGCGGCTCTCCCTGTTGGCTGACAAGGGAGCTGAGTCTGAGAAGATTGCCAAAGATACCACTGTGAAGAAGTTGCGCGCCAAGATGAGAGAAACGGACAAGAGGCTGAGGGTAATCGAAGGAAAAGAAAAGAAATTAGAAGAGATGGCTAAGATCAAGGCTGAAAAGTTGGCAACTCCTAAAAAAGAGAAAAAAAGCAAAATATCGGAAGAAAAACCTGCCGATAGCAAGCGACAGAAGAAGAAAAAGAAGAAAAAGGAGAGTAAGGATAAAGACTAAGATCTTTTAGGAATTGGAATTCAGCCCCCTGATACACATTTTGTTCTGTTTCCCTGCCAAATGTGACAGAGATTCGGGGCTGAATTTCAACTTTTTGAACAGCTTTTCCTGGACCTGTTCGCAAAGCGAAAAATTCCTTTTAATTGCATGGGATAGCTGCTCCTGGTTTCTGCCATATCGCCCGAGGATATAGGCGAGACGTTCATGTAAATTCACAATTTTATCATGATTTACCCGCTTGTCGGCGTAATAGACGATCTCTTTTTCTGAGTAGTCGCCGTTCAGGGCATAGTTTCTCAACCTGACATGCTCCGCAACAATGGGGGCGATTTCGTCGAGATGGTTTTTTAAACAGATCTGCCGCCCTATTTCAGAATGGTCCTGCCCCGATTTCAGAGAAGCTGTTTTGCCGATGTCGTGCATGAGGGCCGCGGCAGTGGCCATTTCAACCGATATATCGACTTCCGCTTCCCGGAGGCCTTGAGCTATCAGGCAGGTTACCCTTGCTACTACCACTGAATGGGCCTTGATATTTTCAAGCATATGGTATTTATCCATAAAATGAAAGCATTCCCGAATTGATGGAATCATTTCTACCTCCTCCGCCCAAAGCCACAAACCTATACCAGCAATTTAGTCGCCGTTCAACTTAAAAGCACGTGTTAAGAATGGATGGGAAAAAGAAGTTTTTCAGCAATCTGCAGTGTTGACAAACAGAGCTGTTTCTCATATTTTGTAATTCCTCATTCTAAAGTGAACGATTACCCTTGACGAAAGGAGTAAGGCCATTTCTGATTTTTCACAAAATAGCAGTCAGATAACCTCGTTTCATATACTCCAGAAGGACCGGAAGCACCTGAAGTCCCAGCTTAGGCTCCACTCCAAGTGGAAAAAGACGGTTTTGGTTATCCCGTTGCTGGCCAGTGAGTATACCGACCCTGCAAATCTTCCAGTATTCAGGAACATACTCAAGCAGTTAAGGGATGTGACCTATGTGTCAACGATTATCTTTGGCCTGGATAAAGCCAGTGAGCAAGAAGCCTTCGTGCTGAGGGATCTGATAAGGGCATACGACATAAAAAACCACCTTATTCAATGGAACGATGGCCCTGGTTTCAGTGGTATATATAATACACTCAATGAGGCGGGATTCAATATGAGCGAGCCTGGCAAGGGGAGGAATATGTTCCTGAGTTTCGGGATCGCCATTGCATTGGGCGCTGGATCCATAGGTCTGATCGACGCAGATATCCGGACTTTTAAACGAATTCAATTGGACCGGCTCTTTTATCCAGTTGTCGTCCTGAACTACGATTTCTCAAAGGCGTACTACTCCCGCATCAAGGATAATAGACTATATGGCCGGGTAAAACGACTCCTCCTTGATCCACTTCTCCTTGCGCTAAAGAGAAAATTTACCGAAAACAAAGATCAAAAGATGTTGAACCTGATACAGTTTCTTTTAGGCTTCAACTATCAGCTCTCTGGAGAAGTAGCGTTTCATGTGGACCTCTTAAAAAGGATGCGTTTCGCAACTAACTGGGGAGTGGAAATATTTACCCTGATTGAAGTTTACCGCAAGGCCTCGTCTTGTGCACAGGTCATGTTTTCTAAAAACCCCTTTGACCACAAGCATCAGGATGCCTCACCGGAAGATCGTACTAAAGGCCTCAACCGGATGGCTATCGATATTGTTACAACGCTGATGACCGCCCTTATTATAGAAGAGGGCCTTGAGATCTCTGACACGTTTTTTAGAGACCTGACCGTTATCTACCAGGCCGTAGCGGAAGAACATGTAAAGAAATATTCGGATGAGTCAGGTTTCAGCAATCTAACCTACGATAGGGACTGGGAGGAATACTTAGTCAAAGAGGTCTTCAGGGATTCCATCCTCCAGGCCGGTGAAATGCTTACCTCGCCATACAGGATGACAGAAAGGTTTTTGAGGTTCGTCAACTCCCATCCTGAATTCAAACCCTTCATCGAGAACGGGCTTGCTGAAACCATCCTTGAGGTTGAGCGGAACGTAGAACAGACGTTGTTCGAAACACCCCAGACCGTCTCATGGGAGAGGGTGTCCAATAAGTTGCCCCGGATTTTCTACGATTTGATTGAAGTAGTTGAAATGGAAAAAAGACGTTTTTCCTGACGCTGTAACAGCGCGATCTGATGATGAGCCCCCCATTTTTTCTTGTTTTTACCGATTTAGACGGTACTCTGCTGGATCATAATACCTATGGATGGGAAGAGGCCATTCCAGCACTCGAACTATGCAGAAAAAGAGGTGTGCCCGTAATCCTTGTCTCCAGCAAGACCAGGGCCGAAATGGCTCTCCTTCGCCGCAGGTTGTCGATTTCCGCACCCTTTATTTCTGAGAACGGGGGTGGGGTATTCTTCCTCAAAGAGACCTTTAACGACCCTCCCTCCGGATCATCTCCTGCTGACATCCCAGGCTTTTCTCCGGAGGATTCTACACGGTTTTCAGCCTGGGGAGAAAAAGGCCTATGGAAATTATCTCTTGGAGTTTCTTACCCTCGTTTGATAAGAGCGTTTCAAGAAATCCGCAATGAATTAGGGTGGAAAATGAAAGGCTTTTCAGATATAGGAGTTGAAGAGATATCGCGCCTGACAGGTCTCGATAAAGAGGGAGCCCGGTTGGCCACAATGCGAGAATATGACGAACCATTCATTATCGAAGGCCAAGAACCCACGGACCTCGCCCCTCTTAAGCGTGCCGCGGAGCAAAGGGGCCTCTTGATCACATCAGGAGGGCGGTTTTATCATCTCCAAGGAAAAAAGGACAAGGCAAAAGGAATGGGGCTGATTACCGAGTGGTATAAGGAGTATCATAAAGAAGTCTTAACTGTAGCACTTGGAGATAGCCCAAACGATTTTGGCATGCTTGAGCGAGCGGATTTTCCCGTGTTGATCCGTTCACGACGCAGTTTTCCGGATCTGAAAAAAAGAATACCGAGGCTTAGAATCACTGATGATATCGGTCCAAAAGGCTGGAATTCAGCCGTGTTGAGCATTTTGAACAAGAATTAGGAGAATACCAATGCCTGAGAGTTTTGAAAACGAGGTTAACCCGGAAAAGATCAAGAAGGCTGAAATGGTGGTATGCATACCTTCTTATAAGGAGGCTGACTCTATCAGCTACCCGGTAACGCAGGCCGACAAGGGATTGGATAAGTATTTCCAGAAGAACGACTCCGTTATTATTAATTGTGATAATAACTCTCCTGATGACACAAAGCAGGTCTTTCTCGATACCCCGACTAAGGCGCCAAAGATCTATCTTTCTACCGATCCCGGTGTAAAAGGAAAAGGAAACAATTTCAGAAACCTCTTCCAAAAGGTGGTTGACCTGGGGGCAAAGGCGGTGGTGGTAGTTGACGCGGATCTGAAGAGCATCACACCCGAATGGATTAAGCATTTAGGCGAGCCTCTGTTTGAGGATTTTTCCTATGTGGCGCCACTTTACGTAAGGCACAAATATGACGGGACCATTACAAACGGAATCGCCTATCCCATGACAAGGGCCTTGTACGGAAGAAGGGTTCGACAGCCGATTGGCGGAGACTTCGGCTTCAGCGGTGACCTGGCCGATGTGTATCTGAAGAGCAAGACATGGGACCGGGCCGTGGCCAATTTCGGGATTGATATCTGGATGACCACCCTCGCTATCAACCAGAAGGTTCAGGTATGCCAGGCGTTTATGGGACGACCCAAGATTCATCGCACCAAGGATCCGGGGGGCGATTTGGGGCCCATGTTCAGACAGGTAGTCGGCACCATCTTTGCCATGATGAAAGAGTTTGAATCGTTCTGGACAAAAGTCAAATACAGTCGGCCCACCGCCATATACGGGTTTGGCCTTGGTGAGGTGGAAATGCCCCCCAAGGTTGACGTGGACACAGACAATTTACTTCAGCAGTTTCACATTGGATTTGATAAATTCAGCCATATGTGGAAAGAGATCCTCACTGCAGATGTTTACAGGAAACTCCATGAGATCAAAGGGCTGAAGGAGATGGAATTCAATTTTCCCACCGATCTCTGGGCCAGGCTCCTGTTTGATACCGCTGTTTCATACGGAGACGTAAGCGTTGAATGCGACGAGATCATGGATTCCCTGATTCCCCTCTATTTCGGAAGGACCCTCTCTTTTGTGAAAAGGACAAAAAAGATGTCCATCAAACAAGCTGAAGAGGCCATTGAAAATGATTGCGAGACCTTTGAAATGACAAAGCCGTATCTCCTTCAGCGCTGGAAGAAGAGATCGTAATGGGACTTATCTTCGACGAAAACAGCGCCGGGTTTTATGAATCATGGCGCCGGTCATCGCAGAGCAGGGCGATAGAGAAGTCGATGGAACAGTTAATCCTCTCTCTTATCGAGCTCGAGCCGGGAGAAAGAGTCCTCGATATCGGCTGCGGCACCGGGAATCACCTTCTCATGTTCAACAAGTTGGGCCTGAACGTCAGCGGTGTGGACGCTTCACCACACATGGTGCAAGAGGCAAAGTCCCGGTTAGGACACCGCTCTACCATTAAGGAGGGAATGGCGGAAGACCTTCCCTTTGATGATAATGAATTTGATTTGGCCGTCCTTATCAATACTTTAGAATTTTTAGACAAGCCCCTGTTAGCCTTGCGAGAGGCAGGACGAGTGGCCAACAGAAAGGTTTTCATAGGCGTCTTAAACAGTCTTTCCTGGAACGGCATTTTGAAAAAAATCCAGGGCTATTTCGGGGACCCCCTTTTTGGACAGACCACGTTCTACAACCTCTGGCAAATCAAATCCCTCCTACGATTGGCCTATGGCAATGTACCCATTTCCTGGCAATGCATAAAGATAGTCCCTTCATTTGTTGAAGAATCAATCCCTTTGGGAAAGGACTTCTTAGGCCGTAAGCACTCTCCCTTTGGTTTTTTTCTGGGTCTTGCGGCTACTATGGTCTACAGGGTCAAAACGGATAACCTCCCCCTTAAAGTAAAGCTGAAGACGGCAAGCCAATCACTGATCGCAGCAAGGACACTGAAAGAGCTGAACCCCAGTAAGGAATGAGCACACAAATATGAAAGAAGCCCATCTATATCAAAAGCTGGACGATGAAAAGGTGCGTTGCAACCTGTGCAATCACCGGTGTCTGATAAAGGAGGGAGGCAGAGGGATCTGTGGTGTCAGGGAAAATCGTGCAGGGACCCTAATCAGTCTTGTTTATGGTAAGATAATTGCCGGCCATTGTGACCCAATTGAAAAAAAACCCCTGTTTCACTTCCTTCCAGGAACCAGCTCCTACTCCATCGCCACCGTTGGGTGCAATTTCAAATGCTGCTTCTGTCAAAACGCAGACATCTCCCAGATGCCTTACGACCAAAACAGGATCATGGGGGAGGATATGACCCCTGAAAGAATCGTTAAGCTTGCCTTGGAGAGTCGGGCTGCATCCATATCCTACACCTACACCGAACCGACTATTTATTTTGAGACAGCGCTTGAAACAGCACGGCTCGCAGTTTCTGAAAAGATAAAAAACGTATTTGTGTCCAATGGTTACATGACCAGGGAGTGTCTTCAGGAAATATATCCCGACCTGCATGCTGCCAATGTGGATCTAAAGGCATTCAGCGAGAGGTTTTACAAAGATCAGTGCGGCGCAAAACTGAAGCCCGTCCTTAAAACCATTCAAGCCATGAAAGAGATGGGGATATGGTTAGAAGTAACCACGCTCCTGATTCCCGGACTCAACGATTCCCTTGAAGAACTCAGAGACCTCGCCCGGTTCTTAGCAGATATAGACCCCGGCATCCCCTGGCACATCAGCCGGTTTCATCCCACCTACCATCTGACCGACACACCCTCCACACCAGTTGAAAGAATCCGGCGGGCCAGGGATCTCGGCTACGAAAACGGATTACAGTACGTTTACACCGGAAATATACCTGGGGATGATGGCGAAAACACCTTCTGTCACAGTTGCAGAGAGCCTTTAATAGACCGTATCGGTTTTCATGTCACCCAGAGTAGAATAATAAAAAACCGATGTCCTCAGTGTGGCACCGAAATCCCTGGCGTCTGGAGTTCTTGACTTTTTGGGTTGTGCGGTGCTAAATTTTAAGGTCTGAGGAGGGCTTAAGAGGTTCTTCTTAAACTCCCCCGTTGAATCGATTAATTGGCCTTCTTCTGTTCAGCGGGGGTTTAATGTTTGTAAGCGTATCATAATCTTAATCGTACTCTTAATCATAATCGTGTTGAGTAAGATTAGGATTATGATTAAGATTATGAAATAGGCAAACTATCTCATCCTTTAAACCTCTGAATCCCGCTGGGCGAGGAACCTTTGAATAAAGTGAACGGTTACAACAAATGAAGGCCCATAAATCGCTGACAGATTTACAGGCCTTCCTGTTTCCTCAAGAATTTTGGGGAAGTATTAGCTAATCAGCCGACCATATCCTTTACTTTCTTTAATGGACTGATCTTAACGGCCCGGCGAGCAGGCTTGGCTTTAAAGACTGTCGCTTCTCCGGTAAAAGGGTTGATCCCTTTACGTGCTTTGGTCGCAGGTTTGTGCTTCACTTCAATCTTTAGGAGCCCTGAAAAAACGAGTTTACCGGGACTACGCTTCTTGATATGACGCTCGATGAGGATAGCAAACTCGTCGAATACTGACGAGACCTGTTTCTTGGTTAGCCCGGTGTTCCCTGCAATCTCACTCAACATTTCGGTTTTAGTCATCGGTTTTTTAACTGCTGGAATCTTCCTCGTAGTAGTTTTTTTATCTACCACCTTTTCCCCTCTTTTTTTGGCCGCCATAGAATTCTCCTTTCTCTGAAGATTGAAGTTTGTGTGTTCCCTGCTGAGCACCTAAACAACTCAGAAGGCTCAAAAAACCAGACACAAGAATAATCATGCTCAATACCATGCCATCATTATATTGCTTTTCTCGCGTTGTCAACTAAATTTGTTAAGCTCTCACAGACGAGCAGGACCTTCCTTCAGGAGGTTTCATCTAAGCCACCTCTTGAGCCGTTTGATAGCTTCGTCCAAAGTTTCATCCTTTTTGCAAAAGCAGAACCGCACAAGCTCTCGTCCCCGGTGTCGGTTGTCCCAAAAACATGAGCATGGGATGGCCGCTACCCCCGCCTTTTTGGGAAGCATGCGGCAAAAGGACACGTCATCATCAAACCCGAGGCTCGTGATGTTAATTAGAAGGTAATAGGTTCCCTCCGGCGGATAGACCTTAAATCCCATATCATGAAGTGCTTCGGAGAGCCGGTCTCGCCTCCCTACATAATCGGCCAACAGTCCGGCATAGTAGCTGTCCGGGAAATCCATGGCAAGGGCCATGGCCTCCTGCAATGCGGACTGCCCACAGAAGGTAATGAATTGATGGCTCATTCGCACTGCGCGGGAAAGCTCAGGGGCCGCAATCACATAGCCCACCTTCCATCCGGTCATGGAAAAGGTCTTGGCCGTGGATGAGATCACAAAGGCACGATCCCTGAGTCCGGGTACCCCTAATAATGTTACATGCTCGCGTCCGTCATAGACCAAATGCTCGTAGACTTCATCCCCGATGGCATAGGCATCATGTTTTACGCACAGCTCTCCAATAAACGAAAGCTCCTCCCGTGTGAAGACCTTGCAGCAGGGATTTTGAGGGTTATTGATTACGATCGCCTTTGTCTTGGGTCCGAAGGTCTTTGCCAATTCTTCTTTCGGAAGAGTAAATTCAGGACCTTCTAAGGAAACGTACCGAATCCGGGCATGGGCCATGGCGGCAAGGGGCGGATAGACATCGTAAGAGGGTTCCAGGAGTATTACCTCATCTCCGGGTTCCAAAATACCGAAAAAGGTGGCGCACAACCCTTCTGTGGCCCCGGAAGTGACCGTCACCTCATTATTCGCATCTACCTCGATTCCGTAGAACCGTTTCATCTTTCGGGCCACTGCCTGGCGAAGTTCCGGGATGCCAGAGGAAAGCACATACTGGTTGGGGCCACGCAAAATGGCATCCGCCGCCATGGCCCTGATCTCCCGGGGCCCGTCAAAATCGGGAAATCCCTGGGATAGATTTACTGCGCCATGGGTGTTTGCGAGGACACTCATCTCCGTGAATATTGAGGTGCCGAAAGGGCGAAGGGCCTCCACGACGATCTCTCTGCCCATCTGATTTTCTCTTGTTTGCACTGTAAAACCTCTCAGGATGATCTAAGGGCTCGCCTAAGAAAGTTTCTCTTAGCCATAAGCGCTGCCCCCAAGGCGCCAATGATCTGTGGTTCGGTATGAACATGTATCGGTTGCCCGAGCCTTTCTTCAATAAGGCCGACTACACCGCTGTTCTTGGCTACTCCACCGCTCATGGTTACTGCGCCATGAACTCCGATCGCCTTTACCATGCTCCATACCCTGTTTACTATGGCGCGGTGCAGCCCACGGATGACTTCATTTTTGGGGTGGTTTTGTGCTACAAGAGACACGACCTCGCTTTCTGCGAAAACAGTGCAGACACTGCTGATACTGACTTCTCCGCCAGCCTTTAAGGAGAGAGGACCCATCTCATTGAGAGAGACCTGAAGTTTGTCTGCCATCACCTCCAAGAAGCGGCCCGTGCCGGCAGCGCACTTGTCGTTCATGGTGAAATCCAGGACCTTCCCCCCATCTCCAACACGGATCACTTTAGAATCCTGTCCTCCGATGTCGATAACTGTTCCGGTATCGGGAAACAGGTGGTATGCCCCTAAGGCATGGCATGAAATCTCGGTCACTCTTTTGTCGGCAAAAGGTATGGATACGCGGCCATAACCAGTTGCCACGATACCCTTGACCTGGTCCTGGTTGACCCCCGATTTGGTCAAGGCCTTTTCTAAGGACTCTGAGGCCGCATCGATGCTGTTGGCCCCTGTCTGGATGATGGAGTAACTGACCGGCTCGCCCGTGATATTTAGAATCAGCGCCTCCGTGGTGAGGGAGCCCACATCGATTCCCGCAAAATAATACCGGCTGTTCATGTTAGTCTTCCAGCCCCTCGAAAAAGGCCTCTAAGCGTGTGCGTGTCTGCTCCTCTGAATAAGCCCTGAAATCGGTAATGTCGGCATCGATCACCACCGAAGGCACTCTTAGGCGATCCATCAGCAGACGTTTGAGGTCGTACTGTCCGACCGAATAGGGTTTGCAGCTCTTGGCAGAATGGATGACCAGACCGTCTACCCTGTACTCCTTGATAAGCCGCTCCATGAGACGCAGCCGGTGGTTAAGATTGTTGTTGAGCATCACCAGGCTGTAGGTTTTGGCTATTGACTCGAAGGGTCTGTCTGCATCCATGTTAGAGATCGTCTCGGCCCAGGCGTTGGTGTATGTGGCAGTAACAAAGTTCATCCCCTGTTCGGCGAAGAGGTTTGAGAAGTCGCGAACCTTGTACCAGATGGCTATATTGTCCCACATCAACCGTTTACGCTCATTCTTGATGGCCCCTATCCCAAGGTCTATCCTTTCTCTCAGCTCATCCAAAAGGGTTTGATAATAATCGAGGGCTACAGGGAGGCCCCTGAGGGAAACTATGGGCGCTAAATGGATAAAGGCATCGAAAATGGTCATAGGGGCCGGTTCTGTCTTCATAGTGGCAAGCACCTCGCCCCAGGCAAAAGAGGAATCACGTGCGATACGAATGATCTCCTCGAATCTCTGGTTGTCGAAGCGTCTCCCTGATATCTCCTCTAATACCGGAATCATTTCCTCCAATTGGCTTACCATATAGGTGATATCGTTTTCGGTAATCTCTTCGAAATTATAAGGGGTATCGAAAAGCAAAAGAGGAATCTTCAATTGATGGGCGAGAACCCTGTACCAGTAGACCACGGTCTGGCAAATATTGTTCGAAGCAAACAGGAGGTCCGGTTTGGGCAGTTTCCCCACCGGGGTCTTGCCTGACAGAAAATAACCTAAGTCGATGCGAGCATAAGAACAGAGATCTTGGTGATAGCCATGCTCCTCTGCCACTGAGCAAAGCTCGGGCCCAAGCCTCTGGGCCCCACACAGAGCCCCATGGTTTTCAGGATATATTGTGTAGAAGTCAAAGGGTCTCAGGAGTTCCACGGGCGCACCGCTGGTCACCCATGCCACAGGCCTTGCCCCTTCCGCATACCGGGAGAGAAAATAGTGCCTGGTCATGATTTCTTTCAGTCTTGCAGCACATTTAAGTGGGGGGCCGAAATAGGGCTTAGGGCTCCTGCGGCGCTTCTTCTTGCCTGCCTTGGCAAGACCCATTACAACGGGTGCGCCGATATCCTTCATGAAATTGTAGCGAATTCTCTTGGTCAGTGACATATCAAAGTTACGAGTTACGAGTTATGGGTTGCGAGTTACGGGTTGCACAGGCCTGTCTTTCTGGTTTTTCAATCATCAGTCATAAATCAACAATCAACAATCTTAAGGATTTAGGGATTGAGGATTTGAAGGGGTGTTGTTGATTTTAATCCCAAAATCCCTGAATTCCTAAATTTACTAACTTATCATCTCCACAAATGCCTCTACCCTGGTTGTCAATTGGCCGCTCAATCCCTGATTCAAATCCACATCAATAATTAAGGTTGCCACCCCTGCCGCTTTTACCGCAGCTACCATTTGCGGCACATCAAATAACTCGGGCTCACAAAATTTCACCATATAAAAGATTACACCTTTTGCGCGGCTTTCCTCGATCTTTTTGAGGAGGTCATTCATACGCTCGTCTAATGGCGAGCCTTTGGTGGTACAGGGCGGCATGGCAAAGTAGTTAGCGGTAAGCTCTTCAAACAGGTCCTGCATGTGACCCGGTTTCATTAATAGCCTCCGCCCGCAGTTCAGCAGGTCATCGTTTGCCACCCTCACCCCGAGCTCATCCAAAAGTCCTAAGATCTGAGGCGGATTGGGCAGGACACCGCTCAGGATTACGGCAGGCCCCTTTCCATCTCCGCCCTTTGATCTTCCCAAAAAACCTTCGAGCAAGGGAATGAAATCGTCAGGATGAAGGTACTCCCCCTGACGGATAATGCGGTAGAACTCGGCATTGGAGGCAGAAAGATCCCCCCGGCTCCTCAAGTCGTAGATCTCTCTCAAAATTGCGGCTAAATGATGCCCCTGCTCCACTCGATGCTTCAGTTCCCTTCCATCCATCGGCCCCATATCCCTCTCTAAACGGGACACAAAGGATCTAAGCTGTTTTAGATAGTAGGTGCGGGAGGAGCGCCGGTAAGGGGCCTTTGGGTGATAGAAGAAATAGCAGGGCTTATTTAGTCCTAAGTAATCGTAAACGATCGAGGCCAGGTTCTGGATGGAGTCACAGGTGTGGGGGAACAGGAAGCCATCCAAAATATCACCCTTTCCTTGGAGAATAAGCTCTAATCCCAATTTGACCACTGAACAGATGTATGGCTGAAGGTGAGCATTGGCCCCGGTAATTTCAAGCGGCGGGTCCCAGATTTCTGCCGGCACCGCATTAAAGGCCCATAGGATTTCCTTGGGATA
>JAUWPC010000137.1 GCA_030611815.1 Desulfobacteraceae bacterium | reverse complement strand
ATGTCAGCCCAGATGGTATTGTAAAATTGGAGACCCTTGTCATGGCGACAGATGCGGCCCATTCTATCGACAGCGATAAAAGCGAAAAGCTGGCCAGATACTATGAAAAGAAAATAAAAGAGACGCTCCGCTGAGGGGCTGCTTTTTTAAACGGTTTTCAACCCGCAATGCAATGAACCGATATCTTTTCCTCGGAAACAAGACGGATTATGGGAAACGTGATGCAAAGCTACCATACCTTCAAAGGTCCGGACGGCGATTTTAATTATATTAACTGGGGAGGTTCGGGACCACTGGCGCACTTCGCCCATGCCACCGGGTTCTGTGCAGGGACCTATACCCCGATCGCAGAGAAATTGTGCCACAGACTCAGGGTCCTCGGCATGGACGACAGGGGGCACGGGAGGACAACTGCTGAGGCAGATCCTCGAAACCTGAAAAACTGGAATGTCTTTGCTGAAGATCAGGAGCAATTTTTCAAACATCTCAGAGAACCGGTGATTGCCATTGGTCATTCCCGCGGGGCCGTAGCCAGCCTGCTCCTGGCCATCAAACGGCCTGACATGATCCGCGCCCTTATTCTCATCGATCCGACCATCCTCCCCTTCTCATGGATGTGGTGGTGGTATTTAGCCAAAAAAACGGGTTTTGCCAGGCGTGTTCCTATTGCGGCCCGGGCAGCCAGGAGGAATCCATTTTGGCCTGACACGGAGACCATCCTGAATACCTACAGGACAAAGCACCCGTTCAGATCATGGGGGAGGGGTTTCCTTGAAGGCTACATCGCGGATGGAACTACGCCGTCAAACAACGGGGGCATCCGGCTGAGCTGTACACCGGAATGGGAGTCACGTTGCTTTTCAGTCTGTTCCCACGATATCTGGCGATATATCCCGCAAATCCGTCAGCCCACCCTGGTTATCTATGGTGCAGCGTCGGATACATTTTTGGCCCCCGCAGTGAAACGGTTTCAGGCAAAAGCGCCCCATGCGGTTATCAGGCGCTTTGACAGGACCAGCCATTTTGTGCCCATGGAACGGCCCGACGACACTGTCGAGGCCATCTTTACGTTTTTACAGGAAAAAGGGCTCCTGTCGGGGGATGGGGCACTGGAGTGATGGCATATTCCCGGACCGCTGCGAGGGCCGTAAAGGACGCGGATAAGAAGTCAGAGCGGCAGTCTTCAAACCCGGTGTGTCTGATTATGTCTTTCATGGTTCATGCTCCTCGCGATTCGTTTTCTAAGGGCCCTTTTCTTCAAGAAATGTCCTGACTTTGAATCGGTCTTTCCCGACAATTATTTCCACCGCCCCTGACCTGGATATCCTGATAACCCTGCACCCCATGTCGCGCAGTCTGTCAAGCACTGTTTGATGAGGGAAATTGGTTGGGTTCCCTTCCCTTGAAGAAATAATACAAATGCCGGGCCGCACCATTTCGAGGAATTCCTTGGAGCTTGATGTCTTGCTCCCGTGATGGGGGGAGAGGAGTATGTCGCTCTTGACCATTTCCCCCGCATTGGAGACCAACACCTCCTCTCCCGGTATTTCCAGGTCTCCGGGAAAGAGAAAGGTCTTTCCCCTGTAAGCGATCTTGAGAACCAGTGAGTTGTTGTTCAACCATTTCCCATCCTTTTCAAGAATCAGAGGTTTTCCGTCAGGATCAGGATGCAGGATATTAACCCTAACTCCGTTGATCTCAATTCCATCCCTTAAATCAGAAGGGAGAAGTGTCTTGATCTTCCCTGCTTCAATAATTGCCATCAAATCCCTGAAGGCCTCGGTTTCCACCTCGTCCCCGTTATACCAGAATTCCTTTGGACGAAAGACTTTTGCAATGAATCTAAGCCCGTTCATGTGGTCTGTCTGAGGGTGGCTCAGGACCATGTAATCTATTTGACTGATCTTTTTATGCCATAGATAGGGAGCGACCACCATTTTGCCCACATCAAAACTACCGCTTGAGAATCCGCCCCCGTCTATGATCATCTTCTTTCCTCCTGGAAAGGAAATAAGGGCGGCATTACCTTGTCCTACGTCGAGAAAGGTAACCTCAAGGTCCCTGTTAAATCGGACTTGATACACCCAGTATGCTACATCACTCAGGATGAGGGTTGCAATTAGAGCGACCCCTATCTTTGCCCATTTCCGGTGTTTGAAAAAGAAAATGCACAGGATGAAGGAGTAAAAGAGAAATATTTCAAATATATTCGGGGTGACTGTCCAGATGCTCGACCAGGGGATGTGGGACCAGAACTCAATTATTGCCATCATTTTATTGAGCCCCCAGGCGCCCAAATGGAGAAAGAAGCTGGCAACAGTAGAGGAAAAGGGCACTGTAATGGCGGAAAGGAGCCCTAAGGGTATGACCCACATGCCTAAGATCGGAACAGTAGTGAGATTAGCCGGGATAGACACAAGGGAAATCCGGTGAAAGTAATAGCAGGTGATGGGAAGTAGAAAAACCATGGCAGAAACGGTCACTGCAACGAGGCCTGTGAAGTAGGCCAGCAGGCGATTGAGGATCGACATCCTTACCTGCTGAGAGTTGTCGGGATAATGAAATTTATCCAGTATGAGCGGTATAAGCCAGAGTATGCCGATCACTGCCATAAATGAGAGTTGAAAGGAGATGCTGAAAAGGGCATTGGGATCTAAGAAGAGGATAATGAGACCGGCCAACGCAAGGGTGGACCATACTTCCCTCTCTCTTCCCAAAATCAGAGAGCCTAAGAAGGCAAGAATCATGATCATGGCCCTCTGGCTCGAGACCTGGAACCCGGCTAAGAGCGTGTAACCTATAACCGGGAAGGCCGTGAGAAAGGCCGACATCTTCCGTAAGTCGATCTCAAGCGCCAGCCTGTAGGAGCGGGAAAGAACCCATTTGAAGAGGAAAAAGGCAGCCCAGGCCACAAGCCCGATATGCAGCCCTGATACCGCAAGCATGTGCCCGAGGCCGGTTTTATTAAATGGTTCCCTTAGCACGGGATTTAACCCATGGCGTTCTCCTAAGATGAGGGCTCGGAAAAGGGCAAAATTGCGGGCGTTGAGTTGTTCTTTGAACAGGTCCCTGACAGGCTTTTGGATTGCTTCAATAAGGCCTCGAAGAAATGGAAGGTGACCGGGCCCCATCGGCACGATCCGTCTTCCATCCGAGACCGATGCACTGCATGTAAGGCCCTTCAACCTCATGGCCTCTTCATAGTTGTAATTCCCTGGGTTGTTGAAATTCTTAAAGGGCCTCAACCGGGCGGGAAAACGGATTTTGTCTCCCGCTTCAAGCCCCGGCGTGTGACTATACACGGTTACAACAATATCTTCGTCGATCGGGACGGCATCTCCTTTAAGGATCAACTCTTGCGCGCGGAGGTTTATTTTGGCTCTTTTGCCATCAATGATCTTAGGCGGATCGAGGACTGTCCCCTCAATAACAACGCTTTTGTGGAGGTTTGCTAAGGGAATCAGTCTGGATGGGTGGCGTTTTCCCTGGCCTAACAGGGCGCCGGTAAGAAAAAAGATCAGTATAATGGAGTAGAACCTTATCCGTGGGGAGAGGAAGGGGATGGCGACGAGGCATATGGCGATAGAGAAAAAGAGGGCAAGTATGAACCCATGGCCTAAGGGAAGAATTTTGTGAACCGCAAGTATGCCCCCGGCAAAGGAGACGAGCATAGGTATGAGCGGGCGATGAAACAGTTTACTCCTTTTCTCGCCATATGGAGGCGCCCAGACCTCTGAATTTCTTTTCAATGGTCTCGTATCCTCTGTCTAAATGATAGATCCGGTGCACTTCGGTCCTGCCTTCCTTTGCCACCAACCCGGCCAAAACAAGGGACGCGCTGGCCCTGAGGTCGGTTGCCATAACAGGAGCGGAAAAGAGCCGCTCTTTTCCTTTGATCAGGGCCTGACTCCCGTTGATTTCAATATCAGCGCCCATCCGACGGAGTTCACTCACATGAATGAACCTGTTTTCAAATATGGTTTCCCTGATTATGCTCCAGCCGTCTGCGACAGCCATGAGGGCCATGAACTGGGCCTGGAGATCCGTGGGAAAGCCTGGATATGGCATGGTCATGACGTCAACGCTTTCAATGAGATCGGGGCCCTGTATGGTAATGCTTTCATCTGCCAAATCTATCTTGGCACCTGCGAGTTTCAGCTTTTCAATAAGTGAAGTAAGGTGCCCGGGCAGACACCCTTCGATTTTTATGTTTCCCCTGGTTATTGCAGCCCCTATCATAAAGGTCCCGGCCTCGATCCTGTCAGGTATGACACTATGTTCGCAAGGTTTCAGATCATTGACCCCTTCTATGACTATGGTATCTGTCCCGTCCCCTTCAATGTCTGCGCCCATGGCCCGCAACGTATCGGCAAGGTCCAGAACCTCAGGCTCATTGGCGGAGTTTCTTAAGACAGTCTTCCCTTTGGCCGTTACCGCGGCCATCATTATGTTTTCAGTGCCGGTCACGGTGGGTATATCAAAGAAGATTTCAGCCCCTCTTAATCTATTTGCCTCAGCATTTATGTATCCATGGTCTAAATATATATCAGCGCCCATGGCGACCAGGGCCTTGAGGTGCAGGTTGACCGGTCGTGCCCCTATGGCGCAACCACCCGGGAGGGATATCTTGGCCTTGCCGTAACGAGCTAAGAGCGGGCCTAAGAGAAGAATCGACGCCCTCATGGTCTTTACCAGTTCATAGGGGGCTTCAAAGCTTGTCAGGTTATCGGAATTGATCTCAAGAATGTCGTTTTCTTCCCGGAAAACCGTTCCAAACTTTGACATTATGCTCTTTATGGTATTAATATCTCTGAGTTGAGGGATTCTTTTCAGGCGATGCCAGCCTCCTGTCAGCAGGGACGCAGCTATTGCGGGGAGGGCTGCATTTTTGGCTCCGCTGATCTTAACACTGCCTTTTAAGGGCCGGCCACCTTCAATAACTATTTTATCCATGTGATAGGCTTTCAGATTTAGGCATTTAGGAATTCAAGAATTTTGGAATTAATAATAAGGAGATAATAAGGGTTATTCATTCAATCCCTCAATTTATCTTTGTCATCACGGCTTGAACCTGATGAACTGCTTGGCCTTAAAGGGACCTCCGGAGACGGGCTCAGCCAAGGAGTGTTTTTCCATGACCGAGCTCACCTTTAATTCGCCTATATTTTCCCCAAACAGATAAATAGCTCTTCCGCTTCCAGAGGGAATCGATTTCCCCTCGGTAAAAACCTCAAAGCGATTGCCCTGTTGAAGTCCAACGTCTTTTCCGGCATTGATCATAATTGTGTTGTTTTCCACTGCCGAAATTCTACCTGTCCAGTGCTTTGCATTGAGCCCCTGTTCCACTATCGGGACCTGCTCCTCTATGAGTTCGGGGAGGGTTTCTCTTGAGATCTGTTGAATATATGCTTCCTCATCCTGTTCTTCCGCGTCTTCCAAGGACATAGAAAACTCTTCTATTCCGAGATTGGTCAACAAAAGGGTCTTGCTCGCTATATCTACTACATTTACCGCCACCGAGACTCCATAGATCTTACGCCAATCATCAAAGGGCCACCAGCCGGTATTTTGCGTGCTGATCTCCACTGGGTTCAGGACTCCAATTATGAGATCGTTCATGCCCAAGCCCTCTGCAAAATCAATAAGGCTTGAATTGGTTACAACTCCGAACTGGGGAGATTCCATGGATGAGGATGAAAAAACGCCGTCAGGGGGTTCGTGGAGCAGGAGATGGGGTGATTTTTTCAAGAGATCATAGAATTGGTGACTTAACTGTGCGGTCAGCTCAGGCCCAAGCCCTGCCTGGTCGATAAGAGGGAACACCATGACATGTCTTTTGAGATAAGGCTGTCCCGGCAGGATCTTCCTGGCCCAAGACGCAGGCAAGACCTTCCTTGTCAAAGATTCTGTTGTGCTGCAGCCTGGGGTAACGATAAAGAGTGGCAGCAATATTAGAAAAACCAATTTTGATAAACGTTTTACATTCACTTCATTTCTCCTAAAAAACAATATCAAAAGAGTTAAACTCTCCTTGCCAGTCTTCCCGGTTTTGATGAACTCTGATTACATTTGCTGCGGCGGGACCCCTATGACACCAGGAAACAAGTTTTTTGACCTGATCCTCAGGGCCTTCAATTAATACCTCCACTGCCCCGTCAGGCAGGTTTCTTGCCCAGCCGAAAAGCCTTAGGGAGACGGCCTCCCTGCGCGTGGATTCTCTAAACCATACACCTTGAACCCTACCCTCAATAATGAGACGCACCCTAACATTATTCATGAGCTTCCGCCAATAATCTCAAGAACTCATCCTCACTAAGGATGGGGACCCCTAAATCCTTGGCCTTTCGGAGCTTGGAACCCGGAGACTCGCCGACTATCAGGTAGTCAGTGTTGCCACCCACAGAGGAGGCCATTCTGCCTCCATTTCGGGTGATGACTTCTTTGGCCTCCGAGCGCTTCATGGAGGAGAACGTTCCGGTTATTACAAAGGTTTTGCCTGCCGCAGGTGAAGCAGGGGGGAGGGAAGGGGCCTCTAATTCAATGCCGGTCTGTATGAGTCTCTTGATATGATCCCGGTTGTGATGGTCTTCAAAATAGGCATTGATACTTTCAGCTATCTGAGGTCCTATCCCGTCGATGGCAATCAGCTCTTCCTCTGTTGCCTTCCCGAGCCGCGCTATGTCTCCAAAATGATCCGCTAATATGGCGGCAACGTACTCTCCCACGTGTCTTATCCCGAGGGCGTAAATGAATCTGGCCAATGTGGTCTTCTTGCTGTTTTCAATCGCCCTGAGAAGGTTGGTGGCGGATTTTTCTTTTATTTTGTCCAATTTGAGTAAATCGTCCAGACCCAGGCCGTATAGGTCCGCCTCCTCCCCTATTAGCCCTTTTCTCATCAACTGTGCAATGATTTTATCCCCAAGACCGTCAATATTCATGGCGCTCTTTGAAACAAAGTGTTTGAAAGATTCCCTTACCTGGGCCGGGCAGTTGGGGTTGGGGCATCTTACTACGACTTCTCCCTCTCTTTTTACCACCCCTGAGCCGCAAACAGGGCATCGGGATGGCATTACAAATCTCTGCTCCCTGCCGGTTCTCTTTGACTTGATCGCCTTTACCACCTCTGGTATTACATCCCCGGCCCTCTGGACGATCACAAGGTCGCCCTCACGGATATCCTTTTTGTCGATTTCTTCCTGGTTATGGAGGGTGGCCCGTCTCACAATGACGCCACTCAGCTCAACCGGTTTCAGGTGGGCCACCGGTGTCAGGGCGCCGGTACGTCCAACCTGGACATCGATCCTAATAATGGTAGTGGTCTCCTGGGTAGGTTTGAATTTGAAGGCCATGGACCATCTCGGGCTCCTCGATTTCTGGCCGAGGCGGGCCTGCAGGTCCAGCCTGTTTACCTTGATCACGGCGCCGTCAATTTCAAAGAAAAACTGTGCCCTTATCTCCTCTAAATGCCGGCAGTAATCTATTACTTCGGTCAGGGTATTGCATATCCGGATATAGGGTCTGTTGACTCGAAGTCCCCATTGCTGGAGCAAGGTCATGAGCTCGTGATGGGTGTCGCAGGAGAGTTCGCTTATCATCCCGATGCCGTAGCAAAACATGTTGAGCGGTCTCCTGGCAGTGATCTTTGGATCGAGTTGTCTTAGAGAACCGGCCGCCGCATTCCTGGGGTTGGCAAAGGGTGGAAGATCTCTTCGAACCCTTTCGTGATTCAGTTTTTCAAAGGCCTCTAAGTCCATATAGACCTCACCCCGCACCTCCAACAGGTCAGGAGGCGGTAAGGCATTCTTTTTTTGTGTCAGGGTCAAGGGAACAGTCAGTATGGTCTTTATGTTTCGGGTTACGTTTTCCCCTGTAAGGCCATCCCCCCTTGTGGAAGCCACCGTAAGGGCTCCATTTTCATAGACTAATTCCACTGCCAGGCCGTCCATCTTCGGCTCTACCGTATAGCCAACAGGAGAATCGTTTCCTAAGAATCTCCTGACCCGCGCGTCAAAATCCCTGACATCCTGATCGCTGAAGCTGTTTTCCAGACTGAGCATGGGAAGACGATGCTTTACCTCGGAAAAGGTCTCCTGGGGTCTTGCTCCAACCTTCTCGGTAGGCGACTCAGGGGTTGTTAGTTCAGGGTGTTGTTGTTCCAGATCAAGGAGCCGCTTGAAGAGCCTGTCATACGCTGCATCGGATATCTCGGGATTATCGAGGCTGTAATAGCGGTGGTTGTGATACCTGATCTCTTCTCGCAGCTTTTCTATTTCACTGACTTTGTCCATTCTGTCGGTCAGTCCTCTTATCGGTAGGCGTTCACGGGTTCAAGAAATGATGGAGCAAAGCGACTTCCACAAATATTCAATTTTCAATATTGATAAATTGGTAAAAAGTCCGATTTAGACGGTTTTGTAAAAAGTTCAAATTCAAGGCGTGCAAATTTTGTAATCATGAGGCGTACTTATCGTACGTTGAATGATTACGAAATGCAGCACAACGCAGAAGTTGGACTTTTTACGAGACCGTCAATATTCAATAGTCAATTCCGGGTTCACCGGGTTAGTCTCTCTGAAAGGCGAAGCAGCAGCTCTCCTGCCAGGCGAGTGTTCTCTTTCAACAGGGGATCCGAAAACCCAGGCCTCCATTTAAGATCAAACAGCTCATCTGAAACCACGAGCAACCCTGCCAAGGAAACAGAACGATAAGCCGCCACTGTCAAAAGGGCTGAAAT
>JAUWPC010000386.1 GCA_030611815.1 Desulfobacteraceae bacterium | reverse complement strand
ATTTTTACTTTTATTTTGTTTCGCGGTTTTCACACTTGCCACAAAAATTGAGACAATCCTCAAAGTTAAATTCTTTGTTTTCCTTCGTCACTCGTCACTCCTTGATCGTTATTCGATTATTATTACACAGGCAACTTAAATACCCAGTACCCAATAACTAATGCCTAATTTCCACCGAGTCTCCGGTTTTGAGCCCTGCGGGGTTGGTGATAACCTGGTCCTTATCTCCGAGTCCTGTTAAGATCTCCACCCGGTTGTCGTAGTAAGCCCCGAGGGTAACCTTTTTAAATAGGGCCTTTCCATCCTTGGCAACATAGAACCCTATTTTCCCCTCTTCTTCCGAAAGCCAGGCCGAAGGTACTTTTATGGATTTCTTCCCCCCCACAACGGGAAATTTGACCCTGACGGTCATGCCGTCAGCCATCCGCGGATCTGCCTTGTCAACCATCAACTCCAAGGGGAAGGACCTGGTTGCCCGGTCGGCAGTGGGTGAAAGGAAGAAGACCTGGCTCGAAAACTCCTCCCCCGGTATGGCATCGACGCTGAAACCAAAGCGTTTATGGTTTTTCAGGATGTGGATATCCTTTTCACCTAAGGAGAGATTGATCTTCAATTTCTCTAACTCGACTACTTCGGTTATGGGGGTCCCGACCCCTATGACCTCGCCCACCTCCACATTACGAAAGGCTATTATCCCGTCGCAGGGAGCGCGAAGCATCGATTTTTTCAACCGATTCTTAGTTAAAGCTAAGGCTGCTTCTGCCTGTGCAAGAGCGGCGCGGGCGCCCTTTATATCTTCAATTCTGGGCCCCTTTAACGCTAAAACTAATCGCTGCTTTGCTGATTCCATCCTTGCCTTAGCTGTCCCGACCTGTCTCTCGGCCGCATCGTAACTGCTCCCTGAAATAGCCTGGATGTTATGAAGCCCCTTTATCCTCGTGTAATTTTTTTCTGCCTCGAACAGGGCTGCTTCCGCCTCTTTCAGTACGGAAGTTGCTATTTGAATCTCCTGGGGCCTGCTCCCTTTTTCCATCTTTTTCAGCACGCTTCTTGCGGCATCCACACCCGCTGCTGCCTCGCGCACCTGTAGACGGACGGTGCTGGTGCCGATTTCGGCGAGGAGTTTCCCTGCCGCGACCTTTTCCCCCTTCTCAAAGTAGAGACCCTCAATAATCCCTCCTAATTCACTGGAAATCTTGACCTTGCGGCGTGCAGTGAGCACCCCCACATATTCAATGTTGCCCGTGGGTAATGAAGCCGAGACAGGGCTGATATTGACCAGCCTCTGTTTTGGCGATGCTCCCTTTTTGTCCACACCGGTCTCAGGCCCCTCTCCGCATCCATAAAGGGATAAGAGAAGACCTATTACCAGGAAAAAAGCAATTTTTAATATAGAGCTATACATGTTTTCCATTCCTCGATCTTTTCAGATGGACTTGCAGGGCCATGATCGCGGCAGGCGTCACACCGGAGATCCTGGATGCCTGGCCCAAGGAAATGGGCCTGATCCTGCCGAGTTTTTCTCTCACCTCAGTGGAGAGCCCATGAACAGCAAGGTAATCGATATGCTCCGGGAGCCTGACTAACTCCATCCTCTTCATTTTTTCCACCTCACGCTCCTGACGGTCAATATAGCCCTCATATTTTATCCGGGTCTCCACCTCCATGGTAACCTGTTCTCCTATATTTGAGAGGTCAGGATCAAAAGGTAGGAGGTCCTCAAAAAAGATTTCACTTCGCTTTAGAAGCTGCGCCAAAGAGGTAGCGTTTTTGATCGGCGTCGTGCCCAACTGCTTTAGCCTGTCTAAGGTTCCGGGCTCCGGTCTCAACCTAAACTTTTGTAATCGTAAGAGTAGATCTTCTACCAGGTCTCGCTTCCTGCAAAACTCCTTATAGATGTCATCAGGCACCAGCCCTAAATCGTGTCCCTTATCCCTGAGTCTGAAATCGGCATTATCTTCCCTCAAAAGGAGGCGATATTCTGCCCTGGATGTGAACATGCGGTATGGCTCTGTGGTGCCCTTGGTGACAAGGTCATCGATCAAGACACCGGTATAGGCTTCTGATCTGGAAAGAATCAAAGGCTCTTCTCCTCTAACCTTCAAGACCGCGTTGATCCCGGCCATCATGCCCTGGGCAGCGGCCTCTTCATAGCCCGAGGTTCCGTTTATCTGGCCCGCGTGAAAAAGACCCTTGACCAATTTGGTCTCCTGGGTAGGTTCTAATTGAAGGGGATTTATGTAGTCATATTCAATGGCATAGCCGGTCCTCACGATCTCCGCCCTCTCGAGGCCGGGGATGGAGCGTATCATCCTGATCTGTATGTCGACGGGCAGGCTCGTGGCCAACCCGTTGGGGTATACCTCAGATGTATTCAGGCCCTCAGGCTCAAGGAATATCTGGTGGCGTTCTTTTTCTGCAAAACGAACCACCTTATCCTCGATGGAAGGGCAGTACCTTGCGCCAACGCCCTTGATCACACCGCTGAACAGGGGAGATCGGTCCAGGCCCTCTTTAATAATCTCGTGGGTCTTCTCGTTGGTGTAGGTGATATGACAGGGCACCTGAGGGAGAGGTATTTTGGTGGTCGTAAAGGAGAACGGCTTCGGGTTTTCATCCCCGGATTGTATGATTAACCCCTCGTAGTCAATGGTCCTGCCGTTCAGGCGTGGTGTGGTTCCGGTCTTAAGTCTCCCCACCTCAAAGCCCAAAGACTCTAATTGTTTGGATAGCCGAACAGAGGGGGGATCTCCCATTCGGCCGGCGGGAAAGTGATCGAGGCCGATGTGGATAAGCCCTCTCAGGAAGGTGCCGGTAGTCAAAATCACGGTGCGAGACAGGAATTTTTCATGGATCTGGGTTTCTACCCCATGGACCCGCCCATCTTTCACTAAGAGAGAGTCCAC
>JAUWPC010000311.1 GCA_030611815.1 Desulfobacteraceae bacterium | reverse complement strand
CGATGCGATTGCGCTTTCCCTCAGGCTGAAAACGCCTATTTTTGTGGCCGAGGAGGTAATCAGCAAGTCCAGCCAGATAGACCTGAAGGCCGAACCTCAGGACAAATCAGAAAAAGGTAAGAAGTGGCAGGAGATTTTGGAAAGCCTTAATCCGGACGATTTTGGAAAATATAAGATGTGACTTTGACGCCCATGTAAAAAGTACAATTTGCCACAGAGCGCACAGAGGACACAGAGATAACTATTCGTAATGACTGTATTCTAATTTCCTCAGAAATGATGAAAATGTGGCTTTTTTGACTTTTTGCGAGAGCATCAACTTTGTACCTATTTTTCTTGAATTCGCAAATCATCGATATAGAATCCCATCCGACCAAATCATCCATTCATTTAGAGCTATATAGTGACTGAACGAAAACTAGGATTTTTTGTCAAGGTCAAGGAAGATCAAAATTTTAACCGCAGGAATACATTGAGTATTTTGAGGATTAAAATTTTTATCTGACGTCCCGCCGAGGCGGGAGCGAAAAGGACAGTTTTCGTTCGGGCACTACATATCAGGTTGAATTCTTCGGCTACCTAAGTTGATGATCCGGTCCCGCGATGCGCGGGATTCGACCGAACACAGGCTGCAGACCATGAACAGAATCAAAAAAAGACAGCTTTTTAACCTCATAGGGGGAGGGGTTATTCTTTTGTGGATGGTGATGATTGGCCTGTTGGTCAAGAAGAACTACTTTAAACATGACACAAAAGGCCTTGAAATTACATCTATAAATATATCTACGGTCAAAAAAGTCCAGGATGACTGGATGGAAATCTATCTCAAGGATCAAAAGATCGGTTATTCAACAACCCGGATAAGTCCCTTTGGGAAGGACTATCTCATATATGAAGAAATTGTATTAAACTTCAACCTCATGGGCCAGGCAAGCCTGATGCGCACCTCCACACGTTCTATTGTGGATCAGGAGTTTTTGTTGAAGAGTTTTATGCTCAAAGTCGATTCCGGGGTTGTAAACTTCCGGGTCTCGGGCAAAGTTGAAGGCCAGCGCATGCAGATAGAGGTTGGCGAGGGGAAGAGAAAGAAGTCCCACACGATAAGCCTGACAGGTCCACCTGTGATCGGTTCGGGGATGTCGCAGTTTTTTAGAGGCCGTCCATTGAAGATAGGGGAATCATTCAAATTTTTCTTATTTGATCCATCAACCATGGCGCAAAAATCGGTCGTTATAAAGGTAGCTGCAAAAGAGCCTCTCGTCATAAATCGCCTGAAGTACAACACATATCGCTTGGAGACAGAGATGTGGGGCCAGAATCTGACATTCTGGCTTAATGAAAAGGGAGAGGTTTTGAAGGAGAAGGGTTTTATGGGGCTTACTCTGGTCAGGTCTAACGCTGCAACCGCCCCCCGGAATCTTGAGGGGGGAAAGGTGTATGATTTTTATGAGATGGCCTCCATAGATGTAAAACCAAAATTGATAGACGCTGATAAATTGACTTTCCTGAGGCTCAAAGTTGAGGGCCTGAGAGATACCCATTTTAGCACTGACGTCTTTAACCGGGGGAGACAGCGTTTCCGGGACGGGATACTAAAGATCACCCAGGAGAAGAGACCGCTCAAAGCCACATACAAGGTGCCCTTCCCCGATCTATCAGGAGAGATGAAGCCTTATCTCAGACCTGAATTCAACATTCAGAGTGATGACAAGGCGATAAAGGAAAAGGCCCGGGAGATTGTTGGGGACCAAAGAGATCCTGCTGCCGTGGCCAAAAAACTGATGGAGTGGGTTTATAATAACGTGGAAAAGAAGCCTGTAATTAGTGTCCCGAGCGCCGTGGAAGTTTTGAAGACGAGAGTGGGAGACTGTAACGAGCATGCAGTGCTGCTTACGGCCCTCTTGCGGGCCTCTAAGATACCGGCCCGTGAGTGCGTGGGGCTCGTCTACGCCAAGGGCCGGTTTTTTTATCATGCGTGGACAGAAGTCTATCTGGGCAGATGGATATCCATGGACCCAACCCTCAACCAGATGCCTACCGACGCAACCCATATTAAACTGGTACATGGGGGCTTGGAAAAACAGACGGATATCATTGCACTCATAGGCAAACTCAAATTGAAAATAGTGGATTATGGGTATGATTAAACTGATTAATTTAACTAAACTTTATAGGGGTCTTCGAGCTGTTAATCGGATCAATTTAGAGATAAAAAAAGGGGTCTGCTTCGGATTTTTGGGACCGAATGGCGCTGGAAAAACCACTACCATCAGGATGATGGCCGGGGTCCTTAAACCCACAGAGGGACAAATCATAATCAACGGTCACGATCTTGCCAAGGAGCCCTCCGCCGTTAAACAATGTGTCGGGTTTATCCCTGACAGGCCCTTCATGTATGAAAAACTGACAGGCCTGGAGTTTCTCCATTTTGTGGCAGGTCTCTATGGCCTTAATTCCACATCCTCACTGGACCGGAGGATTGGGGATCTCTTAGAGCTTTTTGAGATAAGACACTGGGAGGAGGAATTGATCGAAAGTTATTCCCATGGTATGAAGCAGCGCTTAATAATGTGCGCGGCCTTAATTCACCAGCCAAAGGTCCTTATTGTGGATGAACCGATGGTGGGACTCGATCCCAAGGGGGCAAGACTTGTCAAGAATATATTCAGGGAACAGGCTGAAAAAGGGACAACCCTCTTTATGTCCACGCATTCCTTAGAGGTTGCCGAAGAGGTATGTGAAGAGATCGCCATTATTCAGGAAGGCAGGATCATTGCCCATGGGACGGCAGGGGAACTGAGAGAACAGGCAGGGATAGACGGCAATTTGGAGGATATCTTTTTGAGACTGACACAAGAGGGAGGGGGGGGAGGGAAATCACTCCAAAGCCCTTGATTTACGCCCAGAGAGGGGTAGCGAATGCAGGATCTTTTTCTCCTTATCAAGCCCAGGCTTCTCGGTTTTAGAAACCAGTTGATCCGTTCTGGGAGTCCTGGAAAAAGACGGGTATTGATCATGGGCGGGTTGGGACTCGCCTTTTGCGGAGGGATGTTTGTCCTTTCGTCTCGTGTCTTGATCTACTTCCAGTCTGTTGAGATGATCGGCGATCTCTTGGCGCGACAGCTCCTCTCAATGGTGCTGCTCACCTTTTTTTCGATGCTTATTTTCAGTAATATTATCACCGCACTTTCCAATCTCTACCTCTCAAAAGACCTTGAATTCTGCCATTCAACCCCTGTGTCCGTTGAAGAGCTTTTCTTATCCAGGGCCCTCTATACATTTGTAGACAGCTCGTGGATGGTCATTATTTTTGCGCTGCCTATTTTCCTATCCTACGGATATGTGTATGAACCGGGCCTTGGTTTCTATTTCTCTCTCCTTCACATGAATATAGCTATGGCGATTATTGCTTCATGCATAGGAATCCTCTTGACCATGGTTCTTGTTCATATCTTTCCTGCGCAGCGGACAAAGGACATTATCCTTCTCCTGTCAATATTTATGATTGTGGCGCTCTATCTCCTCTTTCGATTTCTCAGACCGGAGAGGCTGGTCAACCCCGAGGCCTTTTTCAGCGTCGCGCAATACGTGAGCGCCCTGAAGGTGCCTGATTCTCCCTTTCTCCCCACCCACTGGATCACGGAGACACTCTGGGCTAATTTGAATATGTCTGAGGGGCGGAGTCATCTCTTTGAAATCCTTCTCACATGGGCTACGGCCGCGTCGGCAGTGGTTATCAATGTCTGGGTCGCCCACTTCATCTATTTTGACGGATTTTCCAAATCCCAGGAGGCCAAAAAAAGACGCGCAGGGGGAAAGAGGCTCCTTGACCTGATGATCATATCTGTCTCAAAGCCCTTTGGGAAGGATCTGTCCGCAATTATCAGCAAGGACATCCGGGTTTTTTTCAGGGATAATACCCAGTGGTCTCAATTGCTGTTGTTAGCGGCCCTTATAGTGGTTTACCTGTATAATTTTAGTGTATTGCCTTTGGATAAGAGCCCTATTCGTTTGGATTTCCTCCAAAATGAATTGGCCTTCCT
>JAUWPC010000043.1 GCA_030611815.1 Desulfobacteraceae bacterium | reverse complement strand
GGTATGCCAGTTCACCCGAAGGGTTGAGATTTTGACCTCTTGTTGATAATATGTACCCTGATACGAAACAACACATCTCAGAGACTTAAAACCTTCATGAAAAAATATGGCAAAGTATTCTTAATTAGCCTCGGTTGTGCCAAGAACCTTGTAGACAGCGAGCATATGCTTGGGATTCTTGACTCAAGGGGATTTGGTCTGGCATCCAGGATAGAAGAGGCTGAATTTGCCGTTATCAATACCTGCGGTTTTCTCCAGACCGCTGTAGAAGAGGCAATTGACACCATTTTAGAAACAGCGCGCCTGAAAAATGAGGGCAAATTAAAGAGGCTTGTAGTGGCAGGATGCTTTGTGCAGCGCTATGGTTATAAACTCGTTAAAGAGATCCCTGAAGTGGATGGCTGGCTTGGCACAGGAGAAATCCGGCGTGTGGCAGATATCCTGTCAAATGAAAACAAAAACGCTCCTGTCCCGTTTTTTATCGGCAGGCCCAGCTTCTTGGCAGACCACCATCTCCCTAAGGTCCAGGCAACACCCTTTTACACCTCTTATCTCAGGATTGCTGAAGGGTGCTCTCACAGGTGTTCATACTGTCTCATCCCGAGTCTAAGGGGGCCTTTCCGAAGCCGCGGGCTAAAATCTTTAATCAAAGAAGCTCAAGAAATGGCCGACAGGGGCGTAAAAGAGATTAATCTGGTTGCCCAGGATACCAGCCTGTATGGAAAAGAGCTGTATGGTGAAACCCGTTTTGAGGATTTATTGGAAGGCCTTATCACCATAAAAGGAATAAGATGGGTCCGGTCATTATACTTTCACCCTAACAATGTGTCAGAACGGCTCCTGGATCTGATTGACTCTGAGGAAGCCATCTGCCCCTACCTCGACCTGCCCTTCCAACACGTAAATCAGGCCCTCCTGAAATCCATGGGACGGGAACCTGGAAAGGAGACGCCCGGGGAATTGATTGAGAGGATAAGGGGTAGAAAGCGGAGGATCAGCATTCGAACCACCCTGATGGTCGGGTTTCCGGGTGAGACAGAGGAGATATTTTCCCAGCTCTGCGATTTTGTGAAGATGGCAGAATTTGACCATTTAGGGGTTTTCGTCTTTAGTCCGGAAAAGGGAACACCGGCGGCCCGGTTCAGGCCAACGGTTGATCAAGAGATTGCCGAAAAAAGATTGGCCGACATCATGACTCTCCAGGCCGGAATTTCAAAGAAAATAAATCAACAAAAGATCGGTAAGAGCTTACCTGTACTGATTGAGGGATCAAGCCCTGAAACCGACCTTTTGCTGAGCGGCAGGACAGCAGCAATGGCCCCGGACGTGGACACAAAGGTGCTCATAAACGAGGGCGAGGGTATAGTTGGCGAAATAATGCCCGTAATGATCACAGAAGCCCACACCTACGACTTGGTGGGCAAAATCGTCTGAATAGGACGCGGATAAACGCAGATTTTCAAGATCCATATCCAATCTTCCGCTATCTGGTCGGTTAGGAAAATAGCCACAAAGCCACCGAGACGCAGAGAAAACAATTTAGAGAAAAAAGTCTTCATTCAAAATCTTTTTCCTTTCCTCTGTGCCTCTGAGTCTCTGTGGCAAGAAAAACAAATGTGTAACCGTACAGGGCAAAGTTTTTAGAGCAGGCCTGAAATAGGTTGTAAAATCTTTAGAGGTAAATTATCATTTGTTATGAAGAAAAACAGACATTCACCAGCCAATAAGAAGGGAAATCGCAATAAAAAATGGATTCGGACATATCAAACTTAACTCAGTTTAAAGATCATTTTGACATAATTAACGATGAGCTGTACAAGGTATTTGACTCTCAGGTCCCACTTGTTCAAGAAATCGGAAGGCACGCGCTCTTAGGGCATGGCAAGAGACTCAGGCCCCTCATTTTTGTCCTTTCCTGTCAACTCTGCAACTACCACGGAGAAGATGTTTATCAGCTTTCGACTATTTTCGAGTATATACATACCGCTTCACTGCTTCATGATGACGTATTGGATAATGCCGAGATCAGACGAAACAAGCCTTCCGCCAACCAGGTCTGGGGCAACCATGCGGCCGTCTTAGAGGGGGATTTCCTCGTCTCAAAGGCCTTGGCCATAGCTATTCGTGCCGGGAATATCCCTTTTATGGCAAAAATCACAGAGGCGACAACACTAATGACCGAAGGCCAGATTTTGGAGTTGGCCCATACGGATGATTGGGGCATTAGCAGAGAACTGCACATGGAGATCATCACATCTAAGACGGCCATGCTTATATCAACTGCCTGTGCCTGCGGGGCCATCATCTCCGACGCTGAGTCGGAAATCGCAGAGTCTCTTACGCAGTTCGGATTAAATGTGGGAATCGCTTTTCAGCTCATAGACGACCTCTTGGATTATACATCTTCCCAGGAGGTGCTTGGAAAGCCGGTAGGAAAAGACCTTAGGGAAGGAAAGGTAACCCTCCCCCTTATTTACACACTGACACAGCTTGAAACGACTGAAAAAAAACGACTCGAAGATCTCTTCGTAAATCACCAACCCACAGATGATGATTTCCGGGATATCATAGATCTTGTAAGGGGCAAAGGAGCGGTTGACCGTATAAGGGAAGAGGCCCAATTATATGTGGAAGATGCGATAAATTGCCTGGACATATTCCCCGATTCTGCAACAAAAAAAGACCTCATAATACTAAGTCAGCATATCATCGATAGGAAAAAGTAAGGATTGTCGATTGACTAAAGACCTTCGCCCAGCACACCCGGATTTAGGAGGAGATCTATCTGAGCGGGTTGCGCGTTGCGGGTTGCAGGTTTTTTCAATCAACAATCATAAATCATAAATCAACAATCCAGAGGGTCTATACTCGAATTTGAAGCAGGTCTTCGCCCAATATAAGTTCACCGTTATAGGATTTTCGACACTGAGATGCAATATCGCTTCGAAGGCATTCGGGATAAAAGTGGATCAAAACAAGCCGCTCTACGCCCGCAAGAGTGGCAATACGTCCCGCTAAAGAAGGTGTAAGGTGCCCCTCAAACTCATCTCCATCCGGAAAAGAGGATTCCAGAACTAACAGATCAGCCCCTTTTGCCAGGTCCACTATTTCATCACAAAAACCGGTATCCCCGGAATAAACCACTGTTTTTCCAGAGCGATTTTCCACCCGATAGGCAAGACTGTTCGGAGTATGATTTGTGAGGCTGGCAGTGACCGCGAAGTTACCATATTCGCTTTTAACTTTTTTGCCTATGTCAAGCTCTTGGATCCTCATCATCTCCGGAGGAAGAGTCAACCAGGTATGGTAAGCGTCTTGAAGAGCGTTGATAAGTTCGGACAAACCGGAAGGGCCTGTAATAACAAAGGGCCTTCTCCTCCTCAGAACAGCCGGATTTTTTGAAGCAAAGAGGAGATGAATCAGGTCCGCCGTGTGATCGGGATGAAAATGCGTCAGGAATATTTGCTCAATCTTTTCGTAACTTATGCCGACTCTCGTCAGTTGACGCAAGGTCCCCGGCCCAATATCGAAGAGGACTGGGCTCCCCTCAATCAGCAAAACAAGGGAAGGCGATCCCCTGTCATGAAGTGGGATAGCAGTTCCTGATCCTAAGATAATCAAAATCATTTATGCCCTATCCTCAGTACCCGCCGGGTCAACAAGGATATTATCTATCAGTGTCACGAGGAGGCTGTCCGAGAATGGCTATTTTCCGCAATCTCTGCGTCAGGCTCATCCCGCCCGGGCGGGACTTAAAATACTTCAATGTATTCTTGCGGTTAAAATCTTCGCCTTCCTTGACCTTGCAAAAAATCTCTAATTCTCGGACAGCCTCCGAGTTTGCACGAATAGTAACAAAAAATTAGTGGCCATTCGTGTAATTCGTGGCAAAAAAATTCTGTCAAATCTTAAGCGTGCCGATGACATCCTCTATCCTGCCAATCCTGTTCTCCTGACAAAACATCCTTAATCCTTCTATGATATCAAGGGAAGCCTTTGGATTGACAAAATTGGCAGTTCCTATCTGGATGGCCCTTGCGCCCGCTATCAGAAATTCGAGGGCATCCCGGTAATCCACGATCCCCCCTATGCCGATTACGGGTATTTTGACCGACTTGACCACCTGATGGACCATAAAGAGGGCCACAGGCCGGATGGCCGGGCCTGACAACCCGCCGGAGATATTTGCTAATTTGGGGACACGCTTTTCAATATCTATGGCCATGCCTGTCAGCGTATTTGTCAGGGATAATGCGTCGGCGCCAGCACTTTCCACTGCAACAGCTATTTTTCCGATATCGGTCACATTGGGTGAGAGCTTTACTATGACAGGCTTGTCCGCCTCTTTGATCACACACTCTGTAACCTTTGCCGACATATCTGGATCAGTGCCAAAGGCCATCCCCCCCTGTTCAACGTTTGGGCACGATATATTCACTTCAATGGCTGATATGCCCTTAACCCCACTGAGACCGGCCGCCACTGCTCCATACTCTTCCACAGTGTGCCCGTAGATATTGACAATCACGGCAGTATTGAGCCCCTGGAGCCAGGGGAGCTTTTCATTCAGGAAACTCTCTAAACCCACATTGGCCAGACCGATGGCATTTAACATGCCGCAGGGGGTCTCCACAATCCTGGGAGGCGGGTTTCCTTCCCTCGGCTTGAGGGAAATCCCTTTGACCACAATCCCGCCTAACAGATCAAGATCTATCAAGGAAGAAAATTCCTTGCCATACCCAAAGGTCCCGGACGCAGTAAGGACAGGGTTTTTCAGCTCCATGGGACCAATTTTGACTCTTAAGTCAGGATGAACCATGCTTTATAACCTCTCCCAATCCAATGCGTTCACATCAAAAACAGGTCCATCCTGACACACATGGTAATAGGCTATGGCCTGTTCCGACGATCTTCTTATTGCGCAACCCTGGCATGCCCCTAATCCACACGCCATTGAGGCCTCCAAAGAGACCTGGCACTGGACATCCTTATTAGCTGTCATGGCTGCCACTCCCTTTAACATCTCCAATGGACCGCAGGCAAAAACAACAGGATTGATGTTGCCATTAAATCCGGCCAAACGGTTTTCCAGGAGTTCCGTGACAAGGCCCCTATGACCTGCTGAACCATCATCCGTGGAGATGGAGAGATCAATCCCTGAAAGACCAACTTCATCGGTTGCAACAATCTCCTCGCCAGAACCAAACCCAGCTAAAAAACGAAAACTGCCAGGCTCTATGGTCGAAGCTAAAAAAATCAGAGGGGCAATCCCCATGCCCCCTGCCACCAAGATAGGCTTCTCTCCTTTATGAGGCATTTCAAACCCGCTGCCAAGGGGGCCCAGAACCGATAATGACTCCCCTCCCCTAACATCACACATAATTGTCGTGCCACGGCCAACAACCCGGTAAAGGATGAGGACCAGGTCATCATCTCGAACCCCGCATATGGAAAAGGGCCGCCTCAAAAGCGGGTCCATACCCCGCCCTACCCTCAGCATCACAAACTGGCCTGGCTTTGCTTCAGCCACAATCCGAGGTGACCGCAACCCAAGGAAGAAAGTGTCAGCGGCAACCCTCTTGTTGAATACAATTTCTGAATCCTGTTCAATCAACGGTATACCTGTTTATTTCCTTTTTAATATCTGATGCTTTCGTAAAAAATCAAAAAGTGCACAATTTGGAGTAATCATCTAATGCTATTTCATTATAATAATTCACAATTCCTAAATTCATGTAAAAAGGACTTTTTACATAGTCATAATATCTATTACACAAAATAGCCTCTCTACGCAACATAAGATATCCGGAAGGAGTAAAACCGGGGCCTTAAAGCTAATTTTGAAAAATTGGACGATAGGCATCAATCCCGCCTGCGCCGGAAAACGTCTTTCAAAGGCCCAGGCAACTCAACAAGAACGTATTTTTCCCATTGAAAATAATCTTGTTTCGATTTAGATTTGTGGCCGTATGAAAAATGACAAATGTTCGCCGCTTTCATTACTGAGCGCCATTTGAGAAATACCGCTAACAATCTTAAGGAGGCAGGCCTCGATTAATCCTTTCTTTTGAAAATAGGGAATGATTTAAAAATGGGAACAATCATAACAGTCCTATGTGATAACAGTATCAGCAAATCCGGATTTATCGGTGAACATGGTTTCAGTTTACTCTTGGAAAGAGGTAATGAGAAGGTCCTTTTTGATACGGGTCCGGGGATGTCTCTGCCACTTAACTTGAAGACCTCAAACAATGACTTAGATGGTTTGAGCGGGGTATTCCTCAGTCACGGGCATTATGACCACACCGGGGGGCTCAAGTGGGTTATTCAGCAGGTGGGCAGGGTGGCGGTGACGGCGCACACGGCCGTTTTTTCAAGGCACATGGTTCTGGACCCTGAAAACAGGGTCGAACCTACCCGCTATGTCGGCTGCCCATATACTCAACAGGAGCTGGAGGATCTGGGGGGCATGTTCAATTTAATAGATCACACTGAAGAAATAAGTCCCGGGCTCTGGTTCGTGGCCGGCATTGATCGCAATCCCCAGCAACTCCCCAAAGACACGCGACTTGTCCTACCTCAGGGGGATGGATTTGTGCCTGATCCCATAGAGGATGATGCCAGTCTCCTCATGGAAACGGGTAGTGGGCCTGTCCTGATCTTAGGATGCGCTCATTCAGGGGTCTTGAACATCCTGGACCATATCAAAGAAAAGATAGGCATCGGCAATCTTCGTGCCGTTTTGGGCGGTACCCATCTCATGTTTTACGGCCCAGAAGACATCGCGCGAGTCATCAACAAGTTCGAGGAATTTTCCGTAGATTTGGTGGCGGTATCCCATTGTACAGGGATGCAAGGGGTTATTGAACTGTCCAAACATTTTGAAGAGCGTTTCATGGTTGCCTCTGCAGGAAGTGTGCTCAATTTTTGATTGTTTATGCCTCGCCAAATAATCAGCCTGCTCCCTCTTGCCCTTCTTTGATACTGTTAGCGAAAAGGCCATCCGCTAACGTATCCTATTCTTTGACGGTTATCTTTGTAATGATTACAGGTTCAACAGGAACGTTTGACATGGACCGCCGCGTACCGGTCTTGACCTTGGAGATCGCATCAACCACGTCCATACCCTTAATTACCTTCCCGAAAACAGTATACCCCCAGCCCTGGGGGGTCTTGCTCTTGTGGTCTAAGGATTTGTTGTTTTTTGTGTTGATGAAAAACTGGTTCGTTGCGCTGTGCGGGTCCTGGGTACGCGCCATGGCGACCGTGCCTCGATCGTTCTTTAGTCCGTTGTCGGCCTCGTTTTTTATGGGCATCTCGGTGAGTTTCTGCTTCATGTCAGGAGTCAAGCCTCCCCCCTGAATCATAAAGTCAGGGATTACACGGTGAAAAATAGTGCCGTCGTAATGTCCCCAGCGGGCGTAGCGCAAGAAATTATCGACCGTCTTGGGAGCCTCATCAGGGTAAAGCTCAAGGACAATGGTACCCTTTGTAGTCTCAATAATCACCTGCGGCTTGTCAGAAAGAGCAGCCGTCGCTCCCGCAGAAAGTGTCAGGACAATAAGAAAAACAGACAGGATCATACCATACTTCATTTGATAACCTCCGTTACACACCATTCTTGAACGCCATTTTTTAATCCAAGGGGCAGAAATGCTATAACATATTGATCCCGGATTTCCCAACAAAAAATCATGCCTTCCAGCGCTTACTCCAATTAATCGAAACGTACAGGATTGAAATCAGGATAGGTTTATGTTAATTATGACATTTGACAGGAATTGAGGGGTTGGTAAACTACACCCAAACACTAAGGGGGATTATAATGAAAAGAAGCATCTTCGTCGTTACCCTGGCAACCGCACTGGCATTAACCCTGGCCACCGCCGCCATGGCCGGACCTGTACTGGACAATATTCTAAAGAAGGGCCAACTCACAGTGGGACTCACGGGTGGCCAGCCGCCCCTGAACGCCAAAAACAAAGCCGGCAAAATCATCGGTATGGATGTGGCGCTTGCTGAATTGATAGCCAAAAACATGGGCGTCAAGTTGAAACTCGCTACCATGCCATTTGCCAAGCTGCTCCCTGCACTTCAGGCTGGAAAGGTGGATATGGTCATATCCGGTATGACCATCACCCCGGAACGTAACCTGAAGGTGGCATTTGTGGGGCCCTATTATATCTCGGGTAAAGGGATCTTAACCAAGACCGGGACGGTCTCAGCCATACAGGATGCTCAAGGTCTCAACCAGCAGAAATTCAGAATCGCCGCGCTCAAAGACTCAACCAGCCAGGAAATGGTCGAACAAGCCGCGCCAAAAGCAAAGCTGCTCACCACAGAGACCTATGATGCCGCCCTTGAGATGCTCTTAAACGACAAGGTTGACATTATCGTTGCAGATTATCCCTTTTGCGCGTTAACCGCCTTTCGTAACAAGGACAAGGGATTAACTTCAGGAGACGCGCGTCTCACATTTGAGCCTTTAGGGATAGCCATGGCCGAAGATACATTGCTGATCAACTGGATGCGCAACTTCATAACGCTAATCGAAGGCTCCGGCCTCCTCGATGAACTCAGAAATCACTGGTTTAATGAAGAGGTGTGGATAAAGGAACTCCCGTAGCCGTTTACAGGTTCAAAGGTTCCCAGCTCAGCGGGATCTTCGACAGGCGGTCAAAGCTTAACAGATGAGATAGCTTTCCTGTTTCATAATCTTAATCATAATCCTAATCTTACTCAACACGATTATGATTAAGAGTACGATTAAGATTATGAATCCAAAAAAATATTAAACCCTGAACCTGTGAACGCTTACGAGATCCTTAATGTCATTCAGATTCAGACATTCTCTCCCGCATCAGACGGATGGTTTCCTTATAGTCTTTACTATAATAAATGGCCGAGCCTGCTACAAAGACATCAGCCCCTGCTGATGACACCCGGCCGATAATCTCGGGATCGATCCCCCCATCAACCTCGATTTCCAGGCTCAAATCGAGATCATTTACCATTTTTCTCAGTCTTCTTATCTTTGGGATAACCTCCGGGATAAATTTCTGGGCCTCAAAACCTGGATTCACTGTCATAAGCACGACCATGTCAAGCTGGTCCAAGACATACTCCACCACACCTAATGGGGTGGCTGGATTCAGGACCACACCCGGCCTTACCCCTTTATCCCGAATAAGCTGGATGGTCCTGTGAAGATGATTCAGAGCCTCCGCATGGACCGATATAATACTTGCCCCCGCTTCAACGAAATCCTCTATAAAATAGTCCGGATCGGAAATCATCAGATGGACGTCAAGGGGCAAATCTGTTACACGCTTGGCAGCCTTTACGATCATTGGGCCGATAGTTATATTGGGCACAAAATGCCCGTCCATTACGTCAATATGGATGTAATCTGCTCCCGCCTTTTCCACATCCTTAATCTCTTCACCAAGACGGGTGAAATCCGCTGATAAAATCGAGGGTGCTATTTTTCCCATACTGCCTCCCCTTTAGGATTGATGATTGTCGATTGTTGATTGTTGGAGCGAAGTAGAAATCCCGCCAGGCGCGGGATTGAAACCGCACCTACAGAGAGCCCACTATCAAAAATGGTTACTGTTCACATCTTTTGCTTTGAGCTTTGAGCTATTCTGGTTTATCCGGGTTAGCACCTATTTATTAAAATCAAATCATGTTTGCGAAAGATTTGTCATAGAGCCATTGTGAGCAGAATGATACATTTTAGCCCTTTGCGTCTTTGCGCCTTTGCGAGAGACCTTTCCTTTTCCGGTTTATCCGGGTCAGCTCTTTGTAAAAAGCGCTCCAAAGAAACCTTCCATCCCGTGAATATGAGGAAAGGTCCTGAAAAAGCCGTTATCATCAATCAGGTCAAGACCCCATTCCGGGATTGTGCTCTTCAAGTTTTCGAGGGCTATTTCACTGTTCCTTTCCAAGAAACCTTCAACCACGCCTTCATTCTCCTCCCTCGAGATAGTGCAGGTCAGGTACAGCATTCTGCCCCCCTTCCTCAGGAGATGAACCGCTTGATTCAAGATAGTTGTCTGTAAACGCGCTAATCGTTGAATGTCCTCTATCTTTTTTGTCAGTTTTGTGTCAGGATTCTTTGATATTACACCAAGACCGGAACATGGACCATCAACCAGTATCTTATCAAAAGGATACCTCAGAAACGTTGAAAGGGGGCCGCTTGCATCCGCGACCACCGGATTAACAGAGCCTGCTCCAAGACGGATTGAGCTTTGTAAAAGGCTTATCAATCTGCTGCGGCTTTTGTCAAGGGCAAGAATAAACCCCTTGACTTCCATGATAGCTGCAAGATGGGTCGATTTCCCCCCAAGGCCTGCACAGACATCAAGTACCGAGTCTCCTGGCCGGGGAAAAAGGAGATGAGAGCCGATCTGCGCCGCCTCACCCTGCACCTGAAACAGCCCTTCTTTGAATGCCGTCAACCTGTTAACAGGCCCTTTGAGACCTTGGAGAGTTACTCCTTCAGGAGAATAGAGAGATGTTGAGCCAGTCACTCCCTCCTCATTTAGACGATCAAGCAATCCCTGGCGGTCAGTCTTTAAGGTGTTGACCCTGATAACCGTAGCCGGGATGCGGTTCCCAGCATCTAAGAGACGCTCTGCAGCATCAGGACCCAATTCCCTAATCCATTTTTCAACTAACCAGAGAGGATAGGAATAAAACACAGAAAGATACAGATCACGTTCTCGGCCTGGATCAGGGAAAGATATACGATCTTTTTCCCTGCAGATATGTCTCAGGATCCCGTTGACAAAACCTGCCACGTGTTTACTGCAAGTATCCCTCGCCTGCTTGACCGCTTCATTGACAGCAGCACTCTCAGGGACTCGATCCATAAAGAATATCTGGTAAAGGGCGAGACGAAGGATATTTAAAACGGGAAGTTCAATATTCTTGAACGGAAAACGGACTGCCTGCTTAACAATCCAATCAAGCCTGATCTGCCATCTCAGGACCCCCTGGACCAAATGAACAATGAATGCCCTGTCCCTTTCACTGAGATCGGAATTCTCCTCAAAAGAGGTCTCTAAATATCTTTTCTGAAAACCCTGGGAAGAATCAGCGCGGTTGAGTGCAGCTAATGCGAAGTCCCTCGGCATCAAACGTATATTACTCCAAGAATGTTTTGATCCCCTTTTCAACAAGTTCCAGACTCACATCCGTGTCATAACAGGGGCCAAAAGGCCTTCTGTTGAATACGCCAAAAACAGGAATAGGGTAACTGTCCTGTATACCGCTTGACAGATCACGTTCACACGCAACACCTATAATGACCTTCGGTTTCTTTTCAACCACTATTCTCCGGGCCAATGTTCCACCGGTAGCCACTGCGGCATGCACATGGTACTTTTCAGAGAGTTCCACCAGATCCTTTATCTTGCACTTGCCGCATGCCTTGCAGTTCTCCACATTCCCTGTAATCCTGACAGTGCAATCATGGTTCTGGAGACAGTGGGGGAGAAGAATAAGGATCTGCTCCGGTTTCACCTTCTTGGCCTCGGCAAGGACCAGCTTGTTATTAATGGCAACAAAGGATCGTCGAATCTCATCCTTGCCTATACCGAAACATCTGCCGACACCCACTAACAAAGGAAACAATACCCTTATTACGACCCCGCGGATGCGCCTGTTAAAAAAGAGATTCTTCCCTCGGATAATGGTTAATACAAGGGTCAGAGCGCCGCCCAAACCGAAAAGGACGAGGCAACCGAAGGCAATTGCCAATAACAACGGCAGACTCGGATGAATATTGTTGAGGCCCACATAGGGGACCCACCAGAGCAAAAAGGCAAATCCTAACAAAACCACGCAGGTAACTAACAAGAGAAAGATGAAGACCCTTTTCTGAGGTCTTGGTGAAAGATCAGGATCGCCATATTCACTGACGGCTGTTACCGGTAATACATTTTTTTCCTGAGCCTTCTCTGTCTCTGCCAACTCCTTCATCTCACCTTCCTGTAAACCATTTGACGATCCCTAACCTAACATGGCCCCATCATTTATGGGAAACCCCCTCAGAAAATCAGCCGCAGCAAGCCTCTTCTTACCAGGGGCCTGAAATTCCCGGATCAGGACAAGATCTTTCCCTGTCTCCACCAAAAGACCCTCCCCTGAATGACCTGCAACCCTGCCAGGAGACAGATCAAGGCCCTCTCGATCAACAACTTTGGATGAAAACAGCTTTATCTCCTTCCCTCTCACAGGTGTAATGGCGCCCGGCCACGGATCTAGGGCGCGAATGAGGGCCGATATGGCCCGGGCCGACTGATTCCACTTGATGAAAGAGATGCCCCTGTCGATCTTCGGGGCGTATGTGGCCTGTGCGCCCTCCTGAGATTTTTCAATCAGCCGGCCGCTTCTCATCCCTTCAATAGTTTTCAGGAGAACATCTCCTGAAAGAAGAGCAAGTCGGTCATGGAGTTCTCCCGCTGTCTCCTCGAAACCGATAAGGACCTCCTCTTGGAGAAGAACAGGCCCTGTGTCAAGGCCTTCATCCATGCGCATGGCGCTGAGACCGGTCTTTGTTTCTTCATTGATAATGGCCCACTGGATGGGTGCCGCACCTCGATACTTGGGCAAGAGGGAAGCATGGATATTGAGTGCGCCCCACCGGGGGATGTGAAGGAGATCTTCCTTCAGGAGCTGACCAAAGGCTACAACGACCAAGAGGTCCGGGTTGAGTTCACGGATTACCTCGCAAAACGCCTTGTCCGATGCCTTTTTGGGCTGAAGGACCTCAAGACCGAATCGTGTTGCAGCCCGCTTTACCGGAGAGGGGACGAGTTTTTTGCTCCTGCCTTTGGGCCGAGCCGGTTGCGTCACCACTGCCTGGATTGGGTGCCCCTGTTTAATCAGTTTCTCAAGCGAAGGCACAGCATAATCAGGAGTTCCCATAAAAACGATCCTTGGATAAGCGGGAAATCCCTCTGCATAGAGATTGCTCATAGACGCCATTACTTCTCTTTCTGCATTTTTTTCAGCTTCTTTTTATATAACGCCCGTTTAAGACTGCTTATATGATCGATAAAGAGAATTCCGTCCAGATGATCGATCTCGTGTTGCAGGCAGACGCCTAATAGGTCCTCTGCTTCAATATCAAATGGATTGCCGTGGCGATCAAGACCGCGAACCTTTACCTGGGCCTTCCGGACAACTTCTGCGGTAAAATCAATTACGCTCAGGCATGCCTCATCCCATTTTATCTCATCCTCGCCCAAAACGATTTCCGGATTGATTAAGGCAACAGGATCTCTTTCCCCCTCTTTTGGATTGCGGTCAAAGACTATCAACCTTTTCAGCACACCCACCTGGTTTGCGGCAAGGCCGACTCCGGGAGCTGAATACATAACCTCAATCATCCTGTCGATCAGCGCCTGTAAGTCTTCATCTATCTCTGTTATCGGCTCGGCTTTAGTTTTGAGAACCGGATCTGGGTAAGTGTATATCTTCATTTCATTTATCGCGTCTATCATCACGTACCGTTCACATATTCAGTTGTTCCAGGAAGAACCCGCCCGCTTCAATACTATACATTGCTCCAAAATAAATCAAGCAGCCTCTATGCCAAAAACCAGGGGCTTTTAGAATATACTTGATGGTCTCGTAAAAAGTTCAAAAACGCCCAATTTGGTGCCATCACCTTAGCCTTAAATGCTTATAATAATTAGCAATTCCTCAATTCCTCAATTCGCAATTGCCCGTAAAAAGGACTTTTTACGGGCGTATCACACTTGACTTTTCCACATTGGCTGCCTATCAAAAGATATTATGAAACGAATCGTAGAATTTCTATTTGAGATAGGGATGCTAAAAAGGAGTCCCCGTACCGGTTACCAGTTCCTCGGAACTGGCGGGGAGTCTGTGGCAGACCATTCTTTCCGAACAGCGGTTATAGGCTATGTGCTCGCATCAATGGAACCCGATGCGGACCGCAGCAAGGTAATCTTAATGTGCCTCTTTCACGACTTCCCCGAAGCCAGAACCGGTGACCACAATTACGTGAACAAAAAATACGTTACAGTGGATGAGGAAAAAGCCACCCGTGATCAGGTACAGGGCCTAAACTTTGGACCTGAAATCATAGACTTATCCAATGAATTTAATGTATCAGATACCTTTGAGGCCAAGCTTTCAAAGGATGCGGATCAGCTTGATCTAATCCTTGAACTTAAGGAACAACTGGACTTAGGAAACCTCCAAGCAAAGGAATGGTTGTCATTTGCCGTGAAGAGGTTGCTTACCGAAAGCGGAAGAAAAGTGGCCCAGGAGATACTCGCATCAGAACGTGATTCCTGGTGGTTCGATAAAAAAACAGACTGGTGGATCAACGGGTCTCAGGGTAATTTCTCAAAAACCTTGGATAAACCCGAATGATTTTCCAGAGGGCAAAAAAAATAAGCCCTTCTGGAAAAGGGCTTATTGGGATAAGTATTTGATTTTATTGATGGTGCCGAAGGCGGGACTTGAAGGATATGACGTAAGTGCTTGATTGTATTGAATGCAGTATGCTGGAAGTTGCCAATATTTTGCCTTATTCTGCAACCCCACTGCAACCATTTTCCGCTTTTTGCAAAGGTATTGTGTTTTTCATGAATAACCAGTAAAATCAAATGAACAGTTTGGAGGGGATGTAGGGAACCCCTCTGGCAGAAGGCAAACAGGTCACGGTCACCCTTACTTTAGATGCTGGGCCTGAAGACCTCAGGGTCAGACAGGAACAAGGGGTCCAGGCACTGCGCCGACACCGAATGCAGCGGAT
>JAUWPC010000020.1 GCA_030611815.1 Desulfobacteraceae bacterium | reverse complement strand
GTCCCGCAGGGCGGGATAAAAACTCACACAAATTAGGACGAAATAACTGCCACATTTGGAATTTGTTTTTGGATTCATACTCTTAATCGTACTCTTAATCATAATCGTTTTGAGTAAGATTACGATTATGATTAAGATTATAAAATAGGGAAGTTATTTCGTTCAGGCACTCCCTATCTCTTTTAGCGCCCCTTAAATTCAGGCTTCCTTTTTTCTAAAAACGCATTCATCCCTTCTAAGCGGTCTTGGGTCCCAAAGCAGAGAGAAAAGCATTTTGCTTCTATCTCAAGGCCAGTCCTCAGATCGGCCTGAAACCCATTGTTCATGGCCGCTTTGGCCATGTGGAGGGCAATGGGACCATTAGAAGAAAGCTTCCCGGCCATGTCTGTCACTGCATTATCAATCTCAGCCAAAGGAACTACCTTGTTTACCAATCCGATGCGGTACGCCTCTTGAGCGTTAATATAATCCCCTGTAAGGACCAGCTCCTTTGCCTTGCCCATACCTATGAGTCTTGGAAGACGCTGGGTCCCGCCGTAGCCCGGAATAATGCCCAGTGTAATTTCCGGGACTCCTATGATCGCAGTGTCTGCCGCTATACGGATATCACAGCAAAGGGCGATCTCGGTGCCCCCGCCAAGGGCGATGCCGTTAATCCGGGCGATGACCGGTTTGGGGAAATTTTCTATTTCCGTGGTGATGGCCTGGCCTTTGGGGAGCTGGCTCAAGGTTTCCAAATAACTCACATCCCTGGCCATAATTGAAATGTCGCCACCGGCGATAAAGGCCTTATCACCGGCGCCGGTAATCACCACTACCCGTATGCTTTCATCCACCTCGATATCATTGAGGGCGTCCTTTATCTCTAACATAGTATGATAGCGAATGGCATTCATTACCTTGGGCCTGTCAACAGCAATAGTGGCCACCTTTTCTTCTTTTGTTACTTTTATGTCTTCATAGCTCATTGGGACTTTCTCCTGTCCTGAAGGATTTCAATGCATACCACCCTGCTTCCCTTCAGAATACCTCGAACGGTTTCTTGGTGCCATCAGGCATGTAATCATAAAATCCTTTGCCATTCTTTCTGCCTAATCGACCCGCTTCCAACATCTTCCGGTAAAGGATATTCAACCTGTCGCTCTCACGGTGGGTGTATTCAAATACGGCATCCTGTGCCATCTGGATGACATCGAAGCCGCCAAAATCTGCCAGTTCGCATGGACCCATGGGATGTCCCGCTCCTAATTTCATGGCAGTATCGACCTCTTCTGCCGTTGCAGTCCCTTCGAGGACAATCTGAGCCGCTTCCTGGTAGAGAAGTCCGATAAGACGATTCACAATAAAGCCAGGCACATCTTTCACCCTGACAGGGACCTTTCCCATCTTTTTGCACACTTCCATGGCCGTTGCCACTGTCTCTTCAGCCACCCCAACAGGCGTTACAATCTCTACAAGTTTCATCAACGCTGCCGGGTTGAAAAAATGTGTTCCGATACACTGGTTCGCGCGACCCGTGGCGCCGGCAACGGCAGTTACCGACAAGACGGATGTATTGGTCGCCAAAATGGCATGGGCAGGAGATATCCTGTCTAACTCGGCGAACGTTTTCTTCTTGAGATCCAGATTCTCAGGTATGGCCTCTATGACAAAATCAGCATCCTTTGCCGCTTCTTTTAGTTCGGTGAAGGTGCTGATCCGGCCGACGACTTGCTCACCCTCTTCCTTGGTTATCTTTCCCTTTTGCACAAAGTGCTTCTCCATATTTCCTTTTATCGTGGCCATGGCCTTCTCAAGCATCTGCTCATCCACGTCATACAGGGACACTGCGAACCCTGAAAACGAGGCTACCTGGGCGATGCCGTGGCCCATGGTCCCTGATCCCAATACTGTAATTCTATTCACATCCATATGCTCGAACCTCCTTTTCCTTCAAAACACGTTGCGGTAATTAATCCGAAAACCATTCCTCTTTCATTTCAACAGTCAAGCCATCACTGTTAGTTAACCGTTTAACCAAACCTTCAATTTTGGGCAGTTCATAGCCGAAAAAATACCGGAATGTAAATAATTTCCCCTGGTAGAAATTACTTTCCGCTGTCGGAACCTCCTTTTCTAAAGCCTTCCGGATGGAGATGGCCTGGAGAAGCCACTGCCATGCAATGGAGATAATCCCGAAAAGCTCGAGGTAATGGGTTGCGTCTGCGAGAAAATACTCCACTCCTTTATCCTGCGAGATGCTCACTAAATGAGATGTAACTTGTTTCAGTTTCTCCAATGTTTCAGAAAGCTGTTGCGCATAGGCCCTAAGCGTCGAAATCTTCTTTGCCCCTTCAATTGCTTTCTGAACTTCGGCTAAATATAGTTCAAAGGCCTTCCCGTTATTCATGATGATCTTCCGGCCCAAGAGGTCGATCCCGTGAATTCCGGTGGTGCCTTCATGGATCGGATGAATTCGTGCGTCACGATAGTACTGCTCCAAAGGATAGTCATCGCAGTAACCCGATCCGCCGAAACACTGCAAGCCCTGGCTGATGGACAAAATCCCCATTTCAGAAGGATAGGTCTTGGCTGCCGGAGTAAGAAGATCGAGCAAGAGAGAGTATTTCTCTTTTTCATCACCAGTACTGACTTTTTGCAAATCCACATACTTGCTGCACTGCATCAGAAGAGAAATGGACCCCTCTATGACAGATCTCTGGAACAGCAACATCCGTTTGACGTCGGCATGCTCAATAATTGGAACCGGGGGCCGGGCCGGGTCCTTCTCTGAGATTTTTCTTCCCTGTTTGCGCATCCTGGTATATTCGAGGGCGGTATAATAGGCAACAGAGGCCATGGCTGCGGCCCCCATTCCGACCCCTATCCGGGCTTCATTCATCATCTGGAACATGTATCTAAGCCCATTATGGGGGTCACCGACCAAGTAGCCCCGGCAATCATTTTTATCACCGATGCTGAGCTGGACTATGGGACACCCTCTGTAACCCAACTTGTGAAAAACTCCCGAAGTAACCACATCATTGGAAATCAGTTTTCCGTTTTCATCGATCCGGTTTTTGGGCACAACAAAGAGCGAGATCCCTTTTACACCGGCAGGCGCGTCTGCTATCTTTGCAAGCATCAGATGCACCACGTTTTCAACCGCGTCGTGGTCCCCGGCGGAAATAAATACTTTTTGCCCCCGGATCTTATAGTAACCCTTATCTGTAGGTTCGGCCATAGTGGTAATGTCCGACAGTGAACTCCCTGCTTCAGGTTCGGTTAAGGCCATGGTTCCCTGCCATTCACCGGAACGCATTTTAGAAACATAGGTGTCATATAACTCCCTGCTTCCGAAGTTTTCAATCAGGCGGGACGCCCCATCACAAAGACCGGGAAAAGCGCTCGCAGAATAGTTGGCTGCGGCAAAAATAAATTGACAGGAATCTGCAATAAGGTGTGGTAGTTGCTCCCCTCCCCGTTCTATTGGAACGATGGCGGAGATCCATCCGCCCTTTCCAAATTCCTTCATCATACCTCTAACAGAAGGATGAACTTTTACCTGATCGTCTACGAATTCCGGTTGATCCCTGTCCATTTCCTGAAAGTAGGGCCAGAGAAAGCCATTCGCCAATTCCATGGCGGCTTGTAAAACCATATCGAGCATCTTGCGATCATATTCCTCAAAATAAGGATACCTCAAGAGTGATTCCGCATCGAATACTTCGTACAAAAGAAATTTCAGGTTCCTCATACTTACAAACTTTTGAGCCAAGGTTTTTCCCTCCTTAATCCTTTATTCATTCTTTTATATTTCTCCTTCAACGCCCTGGTAGCCGGGGCTCCGGGACTGGTTTATTCCATAATCATCATCTCATGGAGGGTCTCGCCAGAGACCTGTTCGGTCTCTCCATCAACCTCTATGGTGGCCTGATAGCCAGCCAGAAACCGGTAGTAATGAAAGAAACCATCACCCCTCGGAAGCGCCAACGTTTCAACCACGCGTTCAGTGTTCAGCAAACAGTCCACATTTATTCCCTGGCCCCGGCACTGAAGCCGCAACCGCATTGGTATGTCCCAGCCGTATTGATCGTCTTTTTTGCTCTCCTCTACCGTCAGAATCAGCCGGTCTGTGCTCGCCACGATCTCTGAACCTTTGGCCAACATGAACGGAGAAACCACTGGCATATCTTTTTCCTTAGGCACGACCCACCCGTAAATCAAGGTGTAGTTAGGGTCGAAGAGCCGACCCCAGTACCAGCCCCAAAAGGGGTCTTCCATAGGGCAGTTTCCCCAGTTGTGATCGTGGTAGGCGAGGCCCCGCACATCGATGGTCTCTCCGTCAACCTTCAGAGTCCCTTGAACGCTGCCCTTTGGCACAGGAACAATCCAGCCGGTTTCCTTGCCTCTCTCTTGATCGGACCAGAGAACTCCTGTCCCCGGTTTCCAGCCGCGGATAACATTCTTAATGGTCACATCGATCCCTGCGTCATTCATATCCATCTTGAGGCGGTACTCTTCACCCGTATCCTCGGCTATAAGGTCGCCCATCCTGATCAGGCAGCGCTCTTTGGCGGCAAAGTTCTCCTGCCCGGGCCTAACGGCCCAGAGCTTTACCTTGGGAGGACCGTCGGGCGGATATATGAACAACTGCATGGTCGGGACATGCGGGAGCATCATCATGTTGTGGTAGTGGAGAGTGGCCGCGGCCTTATATCCGTTTTCAAAGGTAAAGTCGAAGTACCACCACTCCCACTGGTCGTTTGTGTCCTCGATGTGAACGGCATCGTCTTTGGGTTCATAGTCCCGGGCCTCCCGATCCCAGCCCCTCTCTCCTTGAAACATAGACAGGAATTGTTCTGAGCGATATTGCATCTTGATCTCCTTTCTTATCGTGCATACATCACCTCGGATGATGCACCTCAATTTTTCCTCCTGATACTCCGCTACCTTCCAAATATTTTGGTTTTGACCTTCCCGACTATAACCTCCCTGCCGATTTTACCGTAAAGCTTGGCATAGGTCGGTGAGATCTTAGATGGATTTTTCCTAAGGACCATACTATTTGCATCCCGGGGGCAGGCCGCCACGCAGAGCCCGCAGCCGAGGCATGTGTCGCTATCTATGTCCATCCTATCATCGTGAATTGCTCTCGCATGAGAAGGACAGCACGAGAGGCACGTCTCACAGAGCTTACACATCTCCTTGTCGTATTCCACGACGAAACGTGAGGGCGCCCCTGCATTCGTAAACCCCCGTTCCCACATTTTCAGGACCACGCAGGAGCAGGCGCAGCAATTGCACAGGGATCGGATTCCCCCGGCGCAGTTATCCACGTTGTGGACCAGACCTCGCTCTTCACAATCCGAGAGGATCTTCATGGTCTCCTCGTAATCTATCTTCCGGGCAATCCCATTATTGATCAGTGTTTGGGCTTGTTCGTTAAACACGAAACACGTTTCTAACGGATGCTCACAAGCCTCGCCCACAATCTTTTTCGATTTTCGACAGTAACATTCGGCGACCCCGATCAGGCCGCCAGCTTTTTTTATCATTTCAGAGATAATGTCTAAGGGTAAGGCCCTCCGGGGATCCTGGACCACTTTATCTATTGCGATAGTCCTGGTTTTGGTCTGAGGCTTCAGTGCGGCCTCGACGGAAAGCACGCGGAAATAAGGGGTCTTGTTAGGCGCAACGTTGACGCCTCCTTCTATCAAGGTATTGAAAAGCGTGGCATAAAACGTGCGCCGCGGGATATCCTCTTGCTTTCGAACCTGCTGTTCTGTCATGAACACCGGATTCCCTCGTTCAAAGGCCAATCCCTCAGGCGTGTCGAAGGCGAGAATAATACCTTCTGTGGCCATATGATCCAGCCGCGCCTTCAGATCTTCGACAGGCATCCTGGCCTTCTTTTTCAGCTTCTCAAAAAGGATTTTACCGGAAAAGGGCAAAAGGAAGAAAACGGACAATTCATTGGCGCTGACGGTATCTTGCAGGGCACGTTTGAACTCGTCCCGCTTCGGAAGCGGGCCCATTATGAACTCGTAATACTTGCACAGGTCTTCGAAAAGGTCCTTCTTTGCCATAATAGTCTCCTTTTAATGGGTGACCACACACAGGTGTTTGGATAGTCTCTTCCCGAGAGAGACAAGCGTCCAAACTAACGGGAGACCCAGGGCAGAGGGAAGGACACTGGAATCGCAGCAGAACAGGTTTTTTATCTTCGTCTCTAAATTTTTATCCACAACCTCTCCTATCCTGCACGAGGCACTGGGGTGAGCGCCCATAGGATCCATGACAAGGATGGAATCGTCCCTGCAACCCACCTTCCTCAAAACCTTTTTGATAATATCGACCCCCTTGTTCAATTTGCGTCGGTCATCCCCGGATATTGGTTTTGAAAAAGTCCCGTCCGCATAGATTTCACCATCTATTTCATCCCTTATTTTGACCATGATTCCGGTATATTTCCAGAACTTAAAGAACCTGGGTAGATACTTAGGGCCCATGAAATTGAGGTGGGTGGCAAATGTGCCCCAGCCATGGAAGACAGGCATTATGACGAATCCGTCCGATTCGTAATGTTCCATGGTCCCTACGCTCATTGGATTGGCCTTGAGGGTATTTATGTTTTCGCTGATGCCACCTACGAATTGAAGGTAATCGCAGGCGAACCCTCTGCCGGCCTCTTCGATACCCGAGCGTCGAAGTACGGGAATATTTCCCATAGCAGCGGAAAGAACAACTACCTTTCCATAATACCTAACCTTCTTCCCCCACCTTTTACCCTCCACGCCAATTGCCTTGCCATTTTCTACCAGGACCCTGTCTATCCTCGTGTGGAGGATTAATTCCGTGCCACTTTCTATAGCCTCATTCCCATATATCCTGGCAGTCCACTTGGCGCCCTTGCTGCATCCCAGCATACAGGAGGAGCAATCAGGCATGCACTTCTCAGGATCAATAAATTTCTCAAACTTGCCCCAGTTGTAGCCGAGGTCATTAGCCGCCTCTACAATGCGAAGATTTGCCTCCCCCACCAGCTCATCGGGGAGCTTCCCTATCCACATCTCTTCCTTGGCCTTATCTGCCTCCTTCATCAGGTCAATCCCGAGAGGGTCGAAGACCGTCTTTGGTGGCGGCACAGCACAACCCGCGGCCAGATTGGAGGTCCCCCCGTAGTTTACCGCGCTGACCACCCATGTTTTCTCCCGGCTGCGTGTATACCCGAATCGGTTGCTCATGAGGGCTGCAGACATGGTGTTGCCAACCCTCTTGATGTATCCTCCCTTCTCCAGCATGAGGACTCTTTTTCCGTTCTGAGCCATCTCTCGCGCAACAGTAGCCCCCCCTGCGCCGGAACCTGCCACAATCACGTCATATTCTTTTTCCATATCATCAAGACCATTTATGAATTTGAGATCAAGTTTCCATTCTCTGAATTTATTACGATGGCTTCCGGTACATGGATTCGATAAGATCTTTATACTTCTCATTGATCATGCGGCGTTTGAGCTTCATGGTCGCAGTCAGCTCGCCGTCCTCAGAAGTCAGCTTGATATCTAAGAGACGGAATTTTTTGACCTGTTCCACTCGGGCCAGTTTGCGATTGACTGCGTCAACCTCCTTCTGGATGAGCTTGCTAATCTCCTGCGCCTGGGTCAGGCTCTTGTACGTGGTAAAGGGAATACGCTCATCCTGGGCATATTTCATGACCGTTTCTTCATCTAACATGATAAGCGCGGTCAGGTATTTGCGCCTTTCGCCGATTATCACAGCATCGCTGATATAAGGACTGAATTTAAGTTCATTTTCGATGTGCTGGGGAGTAATGTTCTTGCCGCCCGAGGTGATGATGATATCTTTCTTCCGATCCGTGATCTTAAGGTTCCCATGTTCGTCAAACTCGCCGATATCGCCTGACTGGAGCCATCCATCTTTGATGGTTTCAGCCGTGAGTTCGGGATTCTTGAAATACCCCTGAAACACGTTGGGTCCCTTAACTAAGATCTCGCCGTCCTCGGCGATTTTAACCTGGACCCCGGGGAAGGGCTTGCCGACCGTGCCGATGACGATGTCGTCACCCTGGTGCATGCTCGTGGGTCCGCAGTCTTCGGTCTGACCATACACCTCCCTGAGCGGGACGCCCAGACCGTGAAAGAACTTCAGTATTTCCGGCGAGACCGGCGCACCGCCAGAAATGAGAAGACGGCTCCGGTCCATGCCCAGACTCCGCCGGATGTTCTTGAAGACCAGCCTGTCAGACAAGAAATGGCAGATTTTGAGCCATGTCGGGACGGGCTGGTGGGCCAGTTCAAGCTCAGCCACCTTCCGGCCCACTCTTTCTGCCCACGTAAAGGCCACCCGGCCGATCCAGATAGCGTCTTTCATGGTGATAAACACGACAGAGTAGAACTTCTCCCAGAATCGGGGCACGGCAAAAAACACGGTGGGCTGAACTTCTCTCAGGTCTTCAGGAACTGTATCTATACTCTCGGCAAAATTCACCACGGTGCCGGTTCTTAAGGGCCCCAGGACCGAATTGGTTCTCTCCGCAATGTGGGCCAGGGGAAGGAAAGAGAGCACCTCATCATCCTCTGAGTGCTCCCAGACCTTAACGAGCGTGTCTGATGTCCAGATAATGTTGCTATGGGAAAGCATAGCCGCCTTGGGCATGCCGGTAGTGCCGGAGGTGTAAATAAAAATGGCTGTGTCATCCGGTGCCACGGCCTGGATCAGTTCCTCGTAAAGGTTCGGGTGTTCCTGGTCGTAAGCCCGGCCGCGCTCAATAAAATCGCTCCAGCTCATCACCCTGTCATGCCTGAAGTGACGCAAGCCCTCCATGTCAAAGATCACGACCAACTCCAATTTAGGACACTGCTCCCAGACCTCTAAGACCTTGTCTAACTGTTCCTCGTCTTCCACCAGTATCATCCGCGATTCTGAGTGACCGATGATGTATTGGACTTCAAAAGGGGCATTGGTGGTATAGATCCCCACCGTGATCCCGCCCGCGGACTGGCACCCGATGTCCGCAGCAAACCATTCCGGATTATTCTCGCTGAGCACCGAGATGCATTGCCCTTTTTTGAGTCCTAAGGAGACCAAACCAGCGCACGCCCACCGTACGTTCCGGGCGTATTCATTCCAGGTGATCTCTTTCCAGATCCCCAGCTTTTTCTCACGCAGGGCCACACGGTCTCCAAACCGTTGGACCGTGTGATAAAACATGGTGGGAACAGTGTCCTGCCTCATAACAGATCCTTTATGCTATCAAGACCTCTTTCTCTCAAAAGGACGGCCCCCTGAAACCACCCACCTGAACCCATCTACTCCCTGCAGGGCCCTTAATGGGGGCTTGTATGACAGTCTGCTGCGTGCCATACCTCTTGTCTTTCCTCCAGGTAATGGGGCCGAACACGTCTGTCTTGTAATTGGCGAAGGTCTCGAAGGCCTCGATCAAGCCTTCGCGAGTCAGATCCCTTCCTGCTCGCTTGAGTCCCTCCACCATGATCTTGGCGCAGCCCCAGCCATACCAGTTATAAAAGCCCCAGGGCTTCTTGTTGTATTTTGGCCACACCTTCATGAACCGGGCCGCAGCCGGGTTCATCTTCCATGGATAAGCAAGGATGCCGGTGCCGAAATATCCCTTCCCGTAAAAAGCGCTGTCACCAGCTAACTTGAGAACCACATCAGCCGTGGACGGTGTAGCCGTGATCCATACGGGTTTCCACTGAACTTTGACCGCCTCCTTCAAGATTCCGGCAGGCTCTCGAATGAGTGTCCACATCATCACCAGATCTGCGCCAGCGCTTTTCATCCTCGCGACCTGGGAACTGAAATCCACGGTTCCCCGCTTATAGGAAGCTTCTGCGACGAGTTCCAGTTTGTAGTGCTCACACGCCTCCCGGACGCCCTTGAGATAGTCCTGGCCCGGTTCGTCGTCCTGGTAGATCACTGCTACCTTAGGGGCCTTCATCTTAAGCTCTTTTATTGCGTAATCGACCCCGATCTTGGCCTGAACAATGTAATTGGGATCGGCATGGAAGAGATACTTCTTTGGCGGGAATGCCATCCGGCTGTTCTGCGTGGCAGGCTGAATCAGGGGAACGCCTGCGCGTTCCAATGTGGGATACATGGCCAGGGACTGGGCAGACCCTAAGACCATAAAGATACAAAAAACCTTGTCTCTCTCAATGAGTTTCTTGGCGGCTGCGACCGCTTTTGGTGGTGAGTAGCTGTCGTCCTCCACTAAGTAGACGATCTTTCTTCCATCAATGCCCCCCTCGTCGTTGATCATCTTGAAATAAGTTCCCGCGCCACCCGAGACCCCCTTGCCCATAAAAGCAATGGGGCCTGACAGGTCCACGATTCCACCGATCTTGATCTCTGTATCCGTCACGCCTATCTCAGCGAACGCCGGCAGGACAGCAAACATGGATACAAATGCAATAGCCGTTACCCAACAAAACGCGCATCTTTTCACTTTCATAATAAACCTCCTTATTTGTTAGTTGGTTTCCATCCAGAAACTCCCCCCTTTCTAACGCCACACCTCCTTTCCCTCAAAAAACAATCTCGTCAGAAGATTACCTCCAGACTTTCTTTCGCTTCCAGCGCTTCTTGCCACGGATAGATTCCTGCTGGATGCCCAAGTAAAACTCCTTCACGTCCTCGTTCTCCATGAGTTCCCCGGTAGTGTTATCAAGCACTACCCTGCCCACTTCCAGGATGTAGCCGTAGCTGGCCGTCTGCAAGGAGAGGCGGGCGTTTTGCTCCACCAGGAGAATAGTCCTCCCCTCCTCTTTATTGATTCGGCGAATGATCTGGAAAATCTCCTTGACCAGAATGGGACTCAAGCCTAATGAGGGCTCGTCCATGGTCAGGAGCCGGGGCTTGGACAGAATAGCCCGGCCGATGGCCAACATCTGCTGCTCGCCGCCTGAAAGCCATCCTGCCCGCTGTCGGTATCGCTGTCTCAGGGCAGGAAAGTACTCAAGAACCCGTTTCACGTCAGAAGAGACATTCCGGCGGTCCTTCCTCAGGTAGGCCCCCATGCGCAGATTTTCAGCCACTGTCAATTCGTCGAATACCTCCCGTCCCTCGGGCACATGGCATATTCCCCGGCGCACGGCCTGCTGGGGATTCAACCCGGCGATGTTTTTACCTTCAAAGAGGATTTCCCCTTTTTCCGGTTCGATGAATCCGGATATGGTCCGCAGGATCGTGGTCTTCCCTGCCCCATTAGCTCCTAAGATTGCTACGATGTCCCCCTTGTTGACCATGAGGGAAACCCCCTTAATTGCCAGGACAGGGCCGTAATAACACTCAATGTTTTTAAGCCGAAGCAGCGGCTCCATCATCTTCTCCGAGGTAGGCTTGAATTACGTCAGGGTGCTGTTGGACCTCCTCAGGGGTTCCATGGGCGATCACAGCGCCAAAATCAAGGGCCGTGACACGGTCAGCGACCTCGTTCACGACTCGCATATTGTGCTCCACGAGAAGGACCGTTATCTCTAAGTCTTCTTTAATGTCCTCGATCCAAAAGCAGAGATCCCGGGTCTCTTCGGAGTTCAGGCCTGCGGCAGGCTCGTCTAAAAGGATCAGCTCCGGATCCAGGGCCAGGGCCCTGGCCAACTCCACGCACTTCTGAGTCCCAAAAGGCAACTGGGCGATCACGCGGTCACGGTAAGGTTGAAGATCCAGGAAGTCGATCACTTCCTCCACGCGGCGCCGGGCCTCTACCTCCTGGTTTTTCGCCTTAGAGAGAAAAAGGGCTTCAGAAAAAAAGGATGCGCGCTTGTGCATGTAGCGGCCTAACATGATGTTGTCTAAGACCGTGGCATTGCGAAACAGTTCTAAATTCTGAAAAGTCCGCGCAATCCCTAACCGGGGGATCTTATGGGGCGCCGTCCGCGTGATGTCCCGTCCTTTAAAGACGGCAGAGCCTCGTTCCGGGCGGTAAAACCCGGATATGCAATTGAACAGCGTGGTCTTCCCGGCCCCGTTTGGTCCGATAAGCGCGTGCACTTCCCCCTTTTCCACCTGGAGATTCACCATGGTCAAGGCATGAACGCCTCCGAACTTTTTGCTCAATTCCGTCACTTCAAGCAAGGGCATTTTATCGGGTCCTTTGGGCCTTCTGGAACTTTCTCTCTCTGCGGAAGGTGTCCTTCCGGTATAGAGGAAAAACCTGGAACAGGTATTTAATCTTCAGGTATCTGCCGTAAATTCCCATTGGTTCGAAAAGGATAAAGAGCATGATGATCAGGCCGTAGACCGCCCCCTGGAATCCAACTTGCTGGGAAAGAAAGGCGGGGAGGGCGTCCTTGCCCACCCGGATAAATTCCGAAAGGAGCGTGATAAAGATCGCCCCGAAAATAGAGCCGTGTATGGACGCCAGCCCGCCCACGATGATCATCACGATCAGATTAATGGACTCTATGATGGTAAAATTGTCCGGACCGATAAAATTAATCAGCGGGGCGAAGAGTCCTCCTGCGATCCCTGCGTAAAAACCACTGATGGTAAAGGCCTGGGTCTTGACTTTAGCGAGAGGGATACCCATGCTCTGGGCCGCCACCTCGCTGTCACGGACTGCCACAAAGGCACGCCCCATGGAGGTCCGGACGATATTCTTAGTCAGCAATACGAAGAGAATGACCATAACCAAAACCACATAATAGTAAGAGGCGTCACTGTTTAGTGATAAGGGACCGAGGGTGGGACGGTTAATAAGAAGGCCGTTCGCTCCACCCGTTACTTCCGGCCATTCTAAGATGACCTGATCTATGATGAAGCCAAAGCCCATGGTTACAATGGCCAAGTAGATACCGCTGAGTCTCAAGGCTGGCAAGACCAGGCTCAGCCCGACAAAGGCAGCGGCAAACCCGGCTAAGGGGAGGGCAATCCAGAAAGAGTGCCCCAAGATGGTCGTCATATAGCCTACAGTATATGCACCGATGGCAAAAAAGGCCGCGTGTCCCAAAGAGATCATCCCCGTATATCCGGTCAGAATATTGAGACCAAGAGCTGCAATACAATATATGCCGGCTAAGGTCAGGTTGTAGGTCCAGTAGTTCCCGGCCCATGAGGGGAAAATGAAAAGGAATACCAGGAGCACCCCGTAACCAACCATGTCGCTCTTGTATTCGAAGAGCTTCAGGTCTTCCATGTAGGATTTTTTTAGCTTAAACTTCATATCAGACCTTTTTCTTTTCGTGAATTCCGAAAAGCCCTTCCGGCCTCACGATTAGCACGGCAATAAGCACCAGGTAGGCAAAGATGTCCTTGACCCAGGGGAGGAGGAAGCCCCCGGCCAAGTTCTCCGAAATACCTATGATCAGCCCCCCTACAATCGCCCCCGGGATGCTGCCGAATCCCCCCAATACCGCGGCGGGAAAGGCTTTGAGCCCTATAAAACCCATGTCCTTATGAAGAAAAAGGGTCGGCGCAAGGAGGATGCCGGCCACGGCCGCCACCATGGCGCTCAAGGCCCAGACCACACTGAACATCCCCTCCACATTGATCCCCATGAGATAGGCCGCGAACTGGTTCTGGGAGGTGGCCTGCAAGGCAATCCCTAAGTTGGTGAAGCGAAAAAAAAGATAAAGGAGGAGAACCAGCAGGGCCGTGGCCCCGACCACCAACATATCTCCCGGGGCAATGGCGACCGAACCGAGCTGTATCGCTTCGCCAGAGACGGGGGACGGAAAGGCAAATGTATCCGTGGACCAGATCATCCCGGCCACGCTCCGCAGAAACAGGGCCAGGCCGATGGTGAACATCACCAGGGAGAAGGCCGGCTCGCCCACTAAAAAGCGCATGACCAGACGATCTAAGAGCACCCCGAAGGCGGCCATGATGAGGAGCGTCAGGACGACGGTGATCCAGAAGGGGACATGGGCAAAATGAATCAGGCTGAAGGCCACAAAGGCCCCCACCATCATGAACTCCCCCTGGGCAAAGTTGATCACTTCTGTTGCCTTGTAAATCAGGACAAACCCAAGGGCAATGAGTGCGTATACGCACCCCAAGGCCATTCCGCTGGTGAAGAGCTGCCAGAACATAACGATGTCTCTCCGGGGTTTAATGGCATCAGAGATCCAGGCGATGAGATATCTGCGTCGGATATAGTTAGTGTCCATCCAGAAATGAGTCCCGCTTGAGGCGGGATTGCAAGGTCAAGTCGAAGATCCCGCACTCACTTTGAGCGGGGGAAAATAGCCATTTATGGATGGGCACTAATTAACCAGGTGTATTAATCAGGGTATCCTCCGTCACCTCCAGGGCCAAAGGCCTTTGTGAATATTTCGAACAACTCATCCGTGTAAGAAAGGAGATGTTCGGGTTTTCCGAGAAGAAGCCATCGCATCGTGATGTGCTCAATTCCACCAATAAATATGTGCCTTGCAAGATTATTATCCAGGCTCTCCTTGAACACTCCCTCCCTTTTCCCCTCTTCCAGAATATCGATAAAGATTCGTGTAAATCCTCGGATTAATTGATATGCCTTTGTCTGTGTAAATTTAGGATTAGGCTTAATCTGCAAAAGCAATATAGTGGCCCAATCCCTGTTGCTTTCAAAAAAGTGGAGGTAACACCAAAGAAACTTTCTGAATTTGTTTAGAGCACCCTTAATCCCTTGCATATGCAGGGTAAGTTCCAAAGTCGCCTCGGGTATAATTTTCTCCGGAATAGCGTGGAGAAGGTCTTCCTTGTCTTCAAACTCCTTATAGATAGTGCCTTCCGAAACACCGGCCCGCCGGGCAATTTCATTAACGCGCGCTTTTTGAAAACCCTTTTGGGCAAAGATCTCCAGAGCGGCTGTGAGGATAATATCCCTCTTAGCAATCTTGTTGTTGTTGATTTTATTCAATTTTCCTGCTTTCTATGTAGCTATAAGAAATAGTATTTCTCATATTGCGCATTTGTTGTCAAGGTTTTTTTAATATTTTTTATGACATCTTTATTCTATTATAATCTCACTATTCATCATATTTAGAGGGCAGGAGTCGCTAAAAAAACTGATTGACAAGTCAATCAATGTCTGTTTAAGTAGTTATATGAAGAAAACGATTCCCTCTGACAACAAGAAGAATAAAGAATCGCTTATCTTCCGGGCGGCGCTCAAGACCATCAAGGAAAAGGGATTCCATGGGGCCAGGATTTCGGATATTGCCAAAGAGGCTGGGATCTCTTACGGACTGGTTTATCACTATTTCAGGCATAAGGACGACCTCCTTGATGCTATTATCAATCAATGGTGGGACGGATTATTTCGATTGATGGCAGATATCAGCGAGGGCAGATATGAGGTTGGAGAAAAATTGAGGCGGATTATCTTGTATTCGCTGGACACATATCAAGAAAATCCTGAACTGGTAAACATATTTATCACCGAAATTTCCAGGTCCACAACCAACCTGACCAGCGACCGCTTGAATCTCTTCAAAAAATCGATGACCCTCACCGAAGAGGTCATTGCCGAGGGTCAGAGAACGGGAATCCTCCGCAAAGATATTAAGGCCCGTTATCTGACCTATATATTCTTAGGATCACTTGAGGCATTTGTTTCCACAATGGTCCTCTCGGATCAGAAAATCAAGGGGGATTCCCAGAAGGAGAGGATTGCGGATAGCATCTTAGAGGTCTTTCTGAACGGCGCAAAAACCAGGCATTCGACCGTGGGTGAGCGGTCAGCCATATAAACTTAGCTGGGGCACATTTTTTTCAAAGCTGACACCTGATGGTCTCGTAAAAAGTCAAAAAACTAGGATTTAGAGAAACGTTCTTAGGGCTAACTGATTAGAACAATTCGTAATTCTTGAATCCCTAAATTCCTAAATCCATGTAAAAAGGACTTTTTACATGGGTATCATACCTGAGTGCCTTCAAATCGAGGATTCAATGGACTTTTCATTCACAGAAGAGCAAATGATGTTCAAGGAGCAGGTTATCCGCTTCGCCAGGAAGGAGATCGTCCCCAGGGTTCAGGAACATGACCTCAAGGGAGAATTTGATTCCCAATCCTTTCGAAGGTTAGGGGAATTCGGTATTTTAGGCCTACATTTTCCAGAGGAATTAGGGGGAAGTGATGCCGACGTGGTGACTACTGTATTAGCCGGAGAAGCCTTAGGGGAAGCGGGTGTGGATGGGGGGCTGACCTTGGCTTATGGGGCACACACCTTTCTTTGCGCGGATACGATCTTTGCCCACGGAACAGATGCCCAGAGAGAAAAATATATCCCTACGTTGGCCTCTGGCGAATGGATAGGGTGTATGGGACTCACCGAGCCGGGTGCGGGATCAGATGTGGCTTCCATGACAACGCGGGCAGTAAGGCAGGGAGATCGATATATCTTAAATGGCAACAAAATGTTTATCACCAACGGACCGATTGCCGATGTGGCTGTTATCTACGCCAAAACAGGGAAGGATTTGAAACATGCGGGCATTTCAGCTTTCATCGTGGAAAAGGGGACCCCTGGATTTTCTGCCGGGAAGAACATCATGAAGATGGGGGTCAGGACTTCCCATACATCTGAGCTGATCTTTGACAACTGTGAGATCCCGGAAGAGAATCTCATAGGGCAGGAGGGCGCCGGCTTCCTCATGGCCATGCAGACGGTGGAATGGGATCGCAGCGCCCTGATGGCTCCTTTTGTGGGAGGCATGACATATGTTCTGAACAAGTGCATTCGATATGCAAAAGAACGTTATCAGTTCGGTCGTCCCATCGCCCAATTCCAGGCCATCAAGCACAAATTGGCAGACATCAAAATTTTCATCGAGGCGGCCAGGTCCCTTTGCTATCGAATTGCCTGGTGCAAGGATCAGGGGAGGCCTCTTAATCATTTGGAGGCAGCCGTGGCCAAGCTCTTTATCGGGGACTGGGGCCTGGCCCCGGCAAACGATGCCATGGTACTTTTCGGTGGTTACGGATACTGCCATGAGTACGAGGTTGAAAGGTGTTTCAGGGATAGCAGGCTTGCCCCAATAGGGGGCGGCACATCTGAGATCCAGAAAAAGATCATTTCAAAACTCATTTGACGTATAGGATTGCTGTACTTATTAAAGCGACTAAGTGATTAAATATATTATCTTTTTCAATCATGCTTGCGGCGCATACCTCAACTTTAGCTCACTTCCAACTTTAGCTCACTTATTTTGAGGAAATCAAAGAATGGATTTTGACTTTAGGGAAACAGAAAAAGGGCTTTTAGAAAAAATCAGGGGGCTGTTCGATGCCGATTCTTTGGCGGATTTAGCTCAATTGGGAAGCAGAAATATCGAGGAGGTCCGTGCAACTACCCTTCACTGGCTGAAATCCCTCGCCCGGACAGGCTATCTGACTCCTGCTTTGGATGACGGGCGAAACAGTGTTGCACTCGTAGCTGTTCAGGAAGTATTGGCAGCAATATCCCCTTCCCTCTTCCTCCCTGTTGAGGTGAGCACCCGCATATTCGGGCGGCTTGTTGCCGTCCACGGCACTCCTGAGCAGAAGGACAAGATTCTCCCCGGACTTATGAGGGGAGAGCTTATCGGGACAGTGGCCCTTACCGAAAACGGCATGAACATTGAAGGCCACACCTTAAATACTGAGGGGATCATGACAACCGAAGGGTTCCGGGTCTCAGGATCAAAGAGTCACGTGATAAATGCCCCTGTTGCGGACTGGATCGCAGTTGCAGGAAAGATACCTGAAGGAGAGGAAGAAAGGGTGGTTTTCTTTCTGATCGAAAAGGAGGGCAAAGGCCTTTCCATTGGCGAGAGGTTTTCCACGCTCGGATATGAAGGTGCGGCCATCTCGGCAATACTACTTGAAGACTGCCCCGTTTCTTCGAAACTTGTCGTCCGCCCCCCAGACAAAAATGACGCCCTCAGGACCGTCCGCTTATGGGAAGACCATGTCCTCACTGCCGCCAGCTTGGGGCTGATGAGGCGCTCACTTGATGCGGCCGTAGATTATGCCAAGACTCACCAGAGCGGCGGGAAGCCGATCATTGCCTATCAGGAGGTGGGCTTTAAGTTGGCCGAAATGCTGACCCTTTTGCATACGGCCCAATTGTTGGCATATCGGGCCGCCTGGATGTCTGAATCAAAGGAGAAAGAGGCTGGGATCCTTGCCCACTGCGCCAAGGTCTTTTGTACCGAATCTTCAGAAGAAGTGGCAAGCCATGCCCTGCAGATCTTGGGCGGGAAGGGTTATCTCCGGGGGAATCCGGCTGAAGAGGGCTATCGTGATGCAAAATACCTTCAGATCGCGGGGACCTCTTCAGAGATATCACGCATGAAGATCGCAGACGGGGTCCTTGGGATTGATGATTGAATATTGGCGGATGGCTGGAAAGGACAGAGGTCGGAAGTCAGAGGTCTGAGGTCTGAAGTCGGAGGCCAGAAGAGAGCAGGCAGTAGGCAGGGTTTGGAAATCGCAACAGAGGGATGGATGGGATGTTTGAATAATCTGCGTAATCTGCGGATGGATGATCGGATATCCTGGTTAAACGCGCTTCGCTGAAGAAGGAGAAAAAGGATGAGCGATGACCTTTTATGTGAAGTAAAGGACAGAGTTGCCTACCTGACCATTAACCGGGAGGCCCGGAGAAATGCCATCAGCCAGGAGATGATCATATCTTTTCTGGATTATCTGGCCGATATAGATGAGGATGAAGAGATCCGGGCTGTCTGCCTCACAGGCGCAGGGGAAAAGGCCTTTTGCTCGGGCGCGGACCTAGCCGTAACCTTAGCCAAGGAGGGAGAGGCCCGGCTTTCCGGAACAAGAAACTACGCACGACTCCTGAAAGAGATGGCGCGATTTAGCAAGCCACTTGTCGCAAGGGTGAATGGTCCATGCCTTGCCGGCGGAATAGGACTCATGCTTTCCTGTGACATTGTAATTGCCAGGAATAACACCTTCTTCTGCACTCCGGAAGTCAATGTGGGGATTTTTCCTATGATGGTAGGCGCGCTTCTATATCGAAACGTGCCCAGGAAAAAGGCCGTTGATATGGTCCTGACAGGCCGTAAAATCCTGGCCCCTGAGGCTGAGGTTATGGGTCTGATCACCCGTGCCGTTGAACCGGAACATCTGGATGATGAGATCCAAAACACCTTGAAACTGCTGACATCCAAGAGCCCTATCGGCACACGGATCGGCAAAGACGCCTTCAGGATTATGAGCGATATGCCGTTTGAAGAGGCGGTGGACTACCTGCGCGAGGCCTTGGGAAGGGTCATCGAAACCAAGGATGCAATGGAAGGGATGAAGGCATTCATCGAAAAGAGAGAGCCGAGATTTGAAGGAAGATAGCTATCAAGGGTTGACGCTATGGACTTTAAGTTAGAGAATAGTTATAATCAATCACATAGATTGGAAAGGATGCCAGTTTCACTAAGCCCATTACTGAAACTGATGTCTACCTTTTTGTCTGTATAAGTGGGGATTTTACCCCCTCACTCAGAACTCAACTGAACAAACCGGCGGGGGAAATAGTTGCGGAAGGGAAGCGGTGGTTATGCCGCCTCCTGAGATCTCTCAGCCATTATCTGGCAAAGAGGGAAATATGAACCCAGGGAAAATTAATGAAAAGGAGGACAAGGAAATGGCTTTAACAGATGTGAAAGAGGTTTTTGACAAGATGCCCGAGGTTTTCAACGCAAATGCGGCCCAGGGATTGGACGTGGTTTTTCAGTACGAAATCACCGGAGATGGTGGCGGGAACTGGAGTATCATAGTCAAAGATGGTGCCTGCCAAGTAGATGAGGGAGTTCATGAGTCACCTACAGTTACATTAACCATGTCTGCTGAAACATGGCTTGGCATTGTAAACAAACAGACAAACGGGATGCAGGCCTTTATGAGCGG
>JAUWPC010000070.1 GCA_030611815.1 Desulfobacteraceae bacterium | reverse complement strand
TATTGACCACCAGGCAGTGGAAGTAACAAAGCTCTCTCTCCTGCTCAAAGTCCTGGAAGGCGAGGATGAAGAGACCATTCAACGCCAGCTTTCCTTGTTTCAACAACGTGCCCTGCCTGATTTGGGTAACAACATCAAATGCGGTAATTCCCTGATTGGCTCGGATTTCTATGATCGGCAACAGATAAATCTCTTCGATGATGAAGAGATGTACCGAATTAACGCCTTTGACTGGGAGGATGAGTTCCCAGATATCATAAAAAGTGGCGGTTTTGATGCGGTGATCGGGAATCCGCCGTATGTCCGACCGCACAAGCTTTCCAAAGAAATCAAGGAATTGCTTTGGTCAACTTTTTCAACGTTTAAAGCAAAATCAGACCTATATTCATGTTTCATGGAGCGTGGATTGTCTTTAACTCGACCTCAAGGGTTATTTGGTTTTATTGTTCCCCATACATGGACATCGTTAGAAAGCTTTACAAAGATTCGAGATTTCATACTTCAAAATTCTCTAGTATACAAGCTTGTCCAGCTGCCTAAAAAGGTGTTTATTGATGCCACAGTGGAGACCTGCATCTTTGTTTTTAAAAGGATTTCTAAAGGGTCAAATACAGTATTCAACCAAGTTGTTGTAGAGCGTCTTGAAATAAATCGGGACATCCACTTCGTGCGGAAGTTTTTTCAAAAAGATATCCAAGATGCTTATCTTTACAACTTTCAATTGTATTCACGAAATGAAAGCCAAACCATAATACAAAAAATTAAGAAATGTGGACGCGCTTTGGTTGAATACGTTTCATTTGTTTATGGTTTTAAAACTGCGGACGACCAAAAATTTATTCATGAAACTAAGAAATATGATGAAAGCAAAGCATTCATAAGAAGTGCTGCAATTAGACGCTATTGGAATAGTACTCCATGCGAATATGTTTGGTACGTCCCCGATCAAATGAGACGAAACAAAAAAACGGCACGACCGGGAGAAGCTAAACGGTTCGAAGCAGAAAAGATTATGGTGGCAAGAATGGGCAAATCAATTGTTGCTAATTACGATCCTGGCGGTTTATATGTGAAAGATGCTATGATGTTATTGAATGCAAGTGCTAATCCGTCTTCGTTGAAATATCTCCTTGGAATAATAAATTCTCGGTTACTAACCTATTTTTACCGAGAGTTTTTTGTGACAATTGATGTTTTAAAGAACGCACTCCTTAACCTCCCCATTCGCACCATTGACTTCAATAACCCGAATGACAAAGCCCGTCACAATCAAATAGTCGGATTAGTCGAGCGAATGTTGGATCTGAACAAACAACTGGCAGAATCAAAGAACCCTCAGACCAAAACTGTCCTTCAGCGACAAATCGACGCCACTGACCGCCAAATAGACAAACTGGTCTATAAACTGTATGACCTGACGGATGAGGAGATTGAAATTGTAAAAGGACTGGGGTCAGACCCTGACATGTGACGTGACAACACAATGATTGAAAAATGCTTTTAACAGAGGCGCTCACACTGGCAAGACCAATCAGAGATAGATGATCTTTTTGGAGGGTTGCGTTATTCTGCGGTCTCTAAGGTCAACACAAGATTTTCGGAAAAGTTGGAAAAGGACACGAAAATCAGGAGGGGTTTTCCTCGCAAAACCTGAAATATGCACGCAAATTTGCCGAATCATGGAGAGATCGTCAATTAGTGCAACGCACCGTTGCACTAATTCCATGGCGCAGCAACGAAAACAAATTGTCGATATGGCTTTGTTAGCACCCAACCATCAACGTGAGGATAATTGGCTATGAAACGGGTAAGACCGAACTTTGTCGTGACGGTGTTGCTGATCGGCGCAGCCGCAGCCCTTGGCCTGATGATCTTCAGCCGGATTCAGGAGCGGTCGGGCCAGGCTGGAGCCCGTCATGTGTCACGATCCATGCCCGTGGCAGTAGCGCCGATACAGCGTGGCCCGATCGAGTTGCACCGCACCTTCAGCGGGACGTTGGAATCTCCTGCCAGGCTGGTGGTTTCCCCAAAAATCAGCGGGAGGATCGAAGGGCTAAACGTTGATCTCGGCGATACAGTACGCCGCGGCCAGGTTGTTGCAGAACTGGACGACGATGAGTATGTCCAGGCAATCATCTTAGCCAAAGCCGACATCGAGGTGGCAAAGGCCAACCTAATTGAGGCAAAAAGTGCGCTGGAAATCGCCGGCCGCAAGCTCAAGCGTTTTGAGCTGCTTCGTGAGCGCCGCGCCACCTCAGATTCCGAGTTCGATTTAGCAAAAACGGATCATCTCGGTAAGCTGGCACGCCTCGAAGTTTCCAAGGCCCAGTTGACAAGGGCTGAAGCATCCCTGGAAACCGCAAAGATTCGAATCGGCTACACAAAGGTGACCGCGAGCTGGACCGGTGGTGATGACTACCGCGTGGTGGCCGACCGGTACGTCGACGAAGGAGAGACCGTCTCAGCCAATGCACCGCTCCTCTCGATCGTCGAAGTGGATCCGATCATCGGCGTGATTTTCGTGACCGAGAAGGACTATATACATCTGAAGCGGGGGCAGGCCGCCATGTTGACGACCGATGCCTATCCCGGCAAGCAGTTTAAGGGCCGGATTTCCCGTATCGCCCCCGTCTTTCGGAAGACCACGCGGCAGGCAAAGATCGAGCTGACCATCAATAACCCGCAACAAAGGCTCAAGCCCGGGATGTTCATCCGTACCACGGTGGTGCTCGACCGTATAGCTGATGCGACGATCGTCCCGGGGCAGGCCCTGACCACACGTGATGATAAGGACGGCATTTTTGTGGTCAATGATAATCGCCAGTCCGTTTCCTGGCGTGAAGTAAAGGTGGGAATCCGTGAAGGCAACCGTGTTCAAGTTGAAGGGGAAGGGCTCTCCGGCTATGTTGTAACCCTGGGACAGCAACTAATAGAGGATGGCTCCAAAATCACGATTCCCAGTGACAGGAGCAAGACCGATTCCACCCGCAAGGAGGCACCTGCGCAATGAGCCTGGCGGGATTCAGCGTTCGGCGACCCATCTTCATCACCATGGTGACGCTGATTGTCGTGATCCTCGGAAGCGTCTCTTTGAGCCGGTTGCGGATTGACCTGCTGCCCGACATTGAATTGCCGACACTGACTATCAGAACCGAGTACGAAGGGGCCAGCCCCGAAGTCATGGAACGGCTGGTCACCCAGATCATTGAAGAGATCGTTGGGACGGTGCCGGGCGTCGAGGAGATGACGTCGCAATCGTCCGAGGGGAACAGCAGCGTCCGGGTCAGTTTTGCCTGGGGTACGAGTATTGATACTGCGGCTCTGGATGTCCAGGGTAAACTCGAAGACGAGATCAACGAGTTGCCCGAGGACGTTGTGCGGCCCCGGGTCCGGAAGTTTGATATCGCCAGTTTTCCGGTCGTCCTGCTGGGAATCTCCAGTAACCTGGACCCCGTGGAACTGACGCAGTTGATTGAAGACCAGATCCGTTACCGCTTCGCCCGAATTCCCGGTGTGGCGCAGGTCGATGTCTGGGGCGGCTTTGAACGGGAGGTCCGGATCGAACTGGAGCCCGACCGTGTCAGGGCATTGGGTCTCCCCATGGATCTCATCCTCCAAACGATTCGCGACGCCAACCTTGATCTTCCTGCGGGCAAGATTGAGGATGGCAGATACGAGGTAACCCTCAGGGCACCGGCCGAGTTTACAAGCCTTGATCAAATTCGGAATACGGTTATAGTCACACGGGACGGCGCTGCAGTAACCATTGGTCAGATCGCTAACGTCAAAGACACCTATCAGAAGCTTACACGTATTATCCGCGTCAATGGTGAACGGGGCATCAGGGTGGCGATTCGTAAACAGGCCGATGCCAACACCGTCGAGGTCTCCAGACGTGTGCTCGATGAGATTGATGCGGTCAATAAGGCCTTTCCCCAGATCAATGTCGTTCCGGTTATTAATCAGGGTAACTTTATTGAGCGTTCTATCGCCAATGTCGCCCGGTCGGTGCTTTACGGGGGCGGGCTTGCGATCATGGTGCTGTTTTTTTTCCTGCGCAATATGCGAAGCACCCTCGTGATTTTCATGGCGATTCCGATTTCTGTCCTTGCAACCTTCGCGCTCATTTACTTAGGCGGTTTCACGCTGAACCTGATGACGTTAGGGGGGTTGGCGCTGGGTGTGGGGATGATGGTGGACGGCTCCATCGTGGTCTTGGAAAACATCTTTCGTCGCCGGGAGGAAAACGGTGAATTACCATCGGTCGCATCGGTTGAAGGGACAAGAGAGGTTGCTCCGGCAATCGTCGCCAGCACCATTACCACCCTGGTGATCTTCCTACCGTTGATTTTTGTCCGGGGCGTATCCGGCATCCTGTTCAAGGAACTGGCCTACGTGATCATCTTTTCACTTGTCTGCTCGTTGATGGTATCGCTCAGCCTGGTTCCAATGCTGGCCTCCAAGTTCCTGAAGTCGTCAGAAGAGAGGTCCGAAACACGGTCGCGATGGATTGACCGATTCGTCTCTGCCTCGGGCGCCTTTTTCACTGGCCTTAACAACACCTACCAGGACCTTCTTCGGTCTGTGCTGAACCATCGTGTGACGACCGTCTCCATGGCCGCAGCGATCCTTGCCGGAAGCCTGCTGTTGCTTCCGATGATCGGCAGCGAATTCCTGCCGCCCAGCGACGAGGGCGAGGTTCGGGTTACCGGTGAGATGGCCATCGGCACCCGGTTGGGCCTTGTCGACCAGCAGACCCGAAAAATGGAAAAGATTGTGTATGCTGCCGTACCCGAGGCCGTCTCATCCGTGGTAAGCATCGGTGCGTCGGGGTGGAGGCCGGACGCGGCTTCCCAAGGCCAGATCAGGCTGTCCTTGTTACCGTCATCCCAAAGGAAGCGCTCCAATACCGAGATCGCGGAAGATCTGCGTGGCCGGCTGACCGGCAAGATCCCAGGCATGGAGATACGCACCCGGGCACCACAGGGTCAATTCCTGTTGGAACGAATTTTAGGCGGCGTTGAGGGTCTGACCGTCGAGATCAGAGGCTATGAATTAGATAGGCTTGACGCCTTGGCCACCCTGGTCGCGGCATCCATTGCATCGATCCCGGGCATTACCGATATCGATACCAGCCGGGAAGCCGGTGTTCCACAGCAGCAGATTCGAGTGCAACGTGATAAGATCGCCGATCTAAACTTAAGCGTGCGTGATGTGACGAAAATCCTCGAAACCGCAATTGCCGGTTCCCGGGCCGGAGAGTACCGGACGAACGGCAACTCTTACCGCATTCTTGTGCAGCTCAAAGATGCGGAAAAACTCTCGCTGGATGAGATCCTCAACCTTACCTTGACTACCGGGTCCGGCGAGCACGTCGCGCTGCGAAATATCGTCATGACTGAGACAGGCCGTGGCCCGATCGTGATCGACAGAAAGGATCAGCAGCGGGTTGTGACGCTTGAAGCGAACGTCGCCGGCCGCGATCTGGGTTCCGTGGCTTTGGACGTTCAGGCCGTGCTGGACCAGATCCCGCGTCCCGTCGGGTATGATCTTATGGTTTCGGGGACGTTTGAAGAACAGAAAAAGGCATTTCATGAACTGGTGCTGGCGCTTGCGCTTGCACTGGTCCTTGTATACATGGTGCTGGCCTGTCAGTACGAGTCCTTTCGAAATCCCCTGGTCGTCATGTTTTCCGTACCCGTGGCAACGGTGGGGGTCCTGGTTATTCTGTTTCTGACCGGAACGACACTCAATGTACAGTCTTATATCGGCTGTATCATGTTGGGCGGGATCGCCGTTAATAACGCCATCCTCTTGGTAGACCAGGCCGGTCAGCTGAGTCGTGGTGGGATGCCTGTCCGGGATGCCGTGATCGAGGCAGGACGTCGGAGGCTGCGACCGATTCTGATGACCACGTTGACCACGATCCTCGGTCTGTTGCCATTGGCCTTAGGGATCGGTGAAGGTGCGGACGCCCAGGCCCCCCTGGCAAGGGCGGTCATTGGCGGCCTTACCGCATCGACCCTGATTACGCTGGTGCTCATCCCGGCGGTTTACTCGCTGTTTCATGCCGGACCGGGAGAGACACCTAAAGAGGTCGAGCCTTGACATGTGACAACACAATCATTGAAAAATGCTTTCAGTAGAGGCACTCACACTGGCAAGACCAATCAGGGATAGGTTATCCTTTTCAGAGGGGTTGAGTTATTCTGCGGTCTCTAATGTCAACACAAGATTTTAGGAATAGTTGGAAAAGGACAGGAAAATCAGGAGGGGTTTTCAGGAGATCGTGAGGAATCCGTCACAAGTCAAGGCCTGACCCCATTCCATTTTGATAATTCATATTCTTTTAAAAATTTGCTGGTTGATCGGACCCAATTGTTAGGTATTTCTATAATAACAGAAGTATTTTTGGCCACAGAATCTATATACATATTCCCTCCATATTTTTCAATAATCTCTTTAACAATGGCCATGCCTCTTCCAGTTCCTTTAACGTAACTTCCTTGTTTTGGGGTAATCGGTTTTGTTGTAAAACCTTTTTCAATAGCTTTTCTTGGGTTATTGAATCCTGACCCATTATCATGTATAGAAAAATAAGTGGATTCTCCATCATCCCAATAAGAAATAATTATTTTTGGATTTTTAACTTTTTCCAATGCATCAATTGAATTTCCGACTAAGTTTCTCAATATTGATAATAAATCATTGGATTCAAGAAGAGTATTTGATTTATAATTAACTGGTTTAATAATTTTGATGTCCAAATCTATACAATTTGTTCCAGAAAAATAACTTGAAGCATTGCTTACGATATTATTGATTCCATCAGGAATCGAAACAAATTCTATCTTTTTTGAAGAATTAGGATCAGAAATAATTTTTATTTCATGAAGTATAGTTGTTGAGTTTTGTACTGCTTCTTGTATATTTCGAAAACTTTCTAAAATACTTGAAATGTGGTCTGGTTTATTGGCAAAATTCTTAATATTCATTATTCCAATATCGGCATTACAAGAAATTGCGAAAAGTAAGTTATTAAGATCATGCTCAGTTCGGTCTTGTAGTTGGTGATATACTTCTCCCAATCGAAAATTTGCATCAATAGTTGCCCTTAAATTTGAAACTTGTTCATTTTTGAGATTTTCAATTGTTTCTATGAGTTCAGAAAGTGTGCTTTGTTTTTGTTCCGCAAGCCGAATAAGATAATCTTTTTCCCTAAATTGGTAGCCTAAATATTCAATAAATCCTTTATATCCTCCATTAAATAATGCCTTTATCGCAGGGAAACGCGGCTCTTTCCAGCTTTCTTTAATTATCGATATTTCGAATGAGCCTTTATGTGGATAAATTGTACCCTGTTTTATGATAGGAAATTTTCTTCCCTCATTTGATATCCCATTAATATCCAGTTCAGAGATTATCCCTTTTTTTCCTTTGAGGGTGTGCCTCACTACATATTCTATATCAGGAGTATCATAAATATCAATTATTGTCCCAATCTTTTTTTTTTCCTTGTCTGGACCAATAATATAAATTCCTGATTTTTCTTCTTCTAACCTATAACCTTGCCTACTATAATCTCTATGTAATATTGTAACCATATCCATGCATGACGCTAATTCAATTGATTCTCCTGCGCTCCACCCTTTTTTTGTGGGTAACGCATCAATCATGCCCCTAATCATTGGAACAAAAGAGCTATCCAGAAAAAAAGAAAAAAATGGTTTTTTCATAGTATATGAAATAAATCCAGTATTTGACCTAATATCTAAAGGCGATAAAATATCAATCTTAGAAATATAATCTGAGAATTTTTCTGCTTGTTTTAGTATCATTTTGATTGGCAAAGTAGTCAATAATTGGTCATTTAAGCCCCATTGGTTATCTATTATTGAATGAAATCCCACATTGTATCCATCATATAACACAAAGTCATCGAGGCAAAGAGTGCGATAATTTTGAAATATTTGATAAATCACATTATAATTTGTCCAGAATAATTCGTTTGTTAATACTTCTTGCGGGATATCTATGTTATCAAAAAAATGTTCTGTTGAGCCATATTGATTGCAATAGCTATAAAGGGTATTAATTTCTATTCCGCTATAAATCTTTTTTTCTAAAACCTCTGGTTTTACAAATCTTAAATGATCATTTTTAGAAAGAATAAAATTCGATTCATTTTTCTCATCTTTTCCAAATGAATTCATATATATTCCCTTTTCTAAGCTATTTAGTGCCTGAACGAAAAATCTTAGTTTTCGTTCGGGCACTATTTAGTAATTCCTTACAAAACAAAAGAATGTGATAAGATCTTGCTTTTTATGGGAAGGACTATAGAGAAATCCCCCTTGTGCGTCAAGGAGGCTTGTGATTATTGTTTTCCTTGGTCCTGCAAGTCCCGCGCTTTTCGGCGCAGTCTTTTTTGCGGCGGCCCCAACGGCGCCTAAGGGGCTCAAAAAGTTGCCCGGCAAACGGTCCGATACCCTCTGGACACCGATGCGGAGCCACTGGAAAGAAGCGGATAACTAGATTTTAAAATTGTTTCGGCCCATTCGAATGCAATCTATGGAAAAGCAAACCTTCTGATTTTGAAAATATTTCCGCCCTTAAAAGGCATTGGAGGCCAAATGAACGATCAGAAAAAGCCCTTACTGATATCCTGTGGGATATTAAAAAATGAAATACAAAAACTCATAGAAACCGGTCAGCTGGATGCCGATGTAAAGTATCTCGGCGCCAAACTTCACTATGATTACGGACTTTTAGAAAGGGCGCTAAAGGGCACCTTTGAAAAGGTGCTCAAACATCAGGCAAGAAACGTCATCGCCGTCTATGGCGATGTTTGTTTAGGTTTTGATTATGAAATTAAAAAGCTGGTTGAGACCTATGGAATCGTCAAAGTAGATGCCCTCAATTGCGTCGATTGCTTGCTCGGCGGAAAAGGCCGGCTTTTAAAAGCCGATAGAGACCATAAATATTTCTTTCTAACTCCGGGCTGGATAACATTCTGGAATCAGTTTGAAAAGTCTAAAAAAAATCTCAAAGAACGTTACGCTATGCTCGAAGGACTTATTCTTTTAGACGCTCTCGGGAACTTGGCTGATTATAAAGATGAAATCGATGCGATCAGCCGCTCAACCGGTCTTCCGGTTGTGGAAAAAAAGAAAATCGGGCTTGAAGGTTTGAAACAAATCATTGACGAGGCCATTGTGAAATCAAAGACGCAATAATATCTGCAACTCGGAAAATGAAAAAGGGGTCATTGTCCCCTTGAGGTCGGACCTTTCAAATACCCCACCAGTTGATTGAATGACATTAACTTGTGGGTTAGCATGAGATATTCATGATTGACAAAAATAAGCAGAGGTATTAGTATTACCAGTATTACACATTACTGGAGGTGCAATCATGAGAGTTACCATTAAAGGACAAGTCACAATTCCACAAGAAATTCGGGAAAAATTGGGAATAACTCCTGCAGTTGAAGTTGATTTTGTAGAAGAGAAAGGCCGAATTTATTTGGTGAAAAGGAAAGGCGAACCTAAAAAAACATATAAATTCAGGAAATTGAGGGGAATAGCCAACGTTAAAATGACAACTGATGAAATAATGGCCCTGACAAGAGGAGACAAATGAAAGGGGTTCTGGTTGATTCGAATATTGTTTTGGATGTTTTTCTGAATGATCCGAAATGGGCTGATTGGTCTGAATCAAAACTGGACGAGTATGATCAATTGGGGATTTTGCATATCAACTCAATCGTTTATTCTGAAATCTCCATTGGTTTTGAGCGGATAGAGGATCTGGAATCTGCAATAGTTAGAGCTGGTTTCCAGATGTTGGAAATCCCCAAAGAGGCATTGTTTTTAGCCGGAAAAGCTTACCTTAAATACAAAAAAAGAAAGGGCACAAAAAGAACTCCGCTACCGGATTTTTTTATTGGCGCACAAGCCGCCGTCCAGAATTTGGATTTAATTACGAGAGATGTCTCCAGATATCAATCGTATTTTCCAACTGTAAAATTGATATCTCCATAAGGTTTGGTCTCCCTCCTTCAACTTTAGGCATTTTAGCTCACTTTAGGCACTTTCCTTAACTTTAGGCACTTACCTTTGACAGGTATTTGAGCTCTTGTTTACCTCTCTCTTGATTGACGAAAAAGAGCAGGATTCCCCCCCCTATAAAGAAGAGGGAGACAGAACTAATGCTTATTCGCGACGCCATATTACTGCTATACCCGATATGCCTTACCAAAAGACCGACCCCCCCCATGAAGACCGGGCCGATAACAGTAGCGAACTTTCCTACCATATTATAAAAACCGAAATACTCGGCAGACTTGTCAATGGGAATTATCTTGGCAAAAAAGGATCGGCTTAGGGCCTGGATACCGCCCTGGACCAGACCCACTATAATGGCAAGAATATAGAACTCCGTGCTGCTCTTCATGAAAGCGGCCCATATGGAGACAAAGAGGTAAACCGCGATGGCCACAAAGATGGCCCGCTTGGCGCCGATCTTTCCACCAAGAAAGCCGAACCCCATTGCCGATGGAAAGCCGACAAATTGAGTAATGAGGAGGGCAACGATTAAGTCATTGGATTTAAACCCGATGGAGATACCGTAATCGACCGCCATGCGTATGACGGTGTTCACACCGTCGATATAGAGCCAATAGGCCACAAGGAACAAAAAAATAGTTTTCAGATAGCGGATCTCCTGAAAAGTCTCCCTTAACTGACTGAACCCGGCCTTTACCACATTCACTTCAGATTTTGCCTCTATGGCAGCCGGTTCCCTTACAAACAGCATCAACGGGATGGAGAAGACCGCCCACCAGATACCCACGGTCAGAAAAGAAAACTGAACCGCCTCCCCTGGACCTGCAAACCCGAATGTCGCAGGACTGAGGGTCATCCATACATTTACGGCGAAAAGAATGCCTCCGCCTAAATAGCCGAGAGAGAAACCGAGCGCTGATACAAAATCCAGTTTTTTTTCAGACGCTACTCCCATGATGAGTGCATCGTAGAAGATGTTCCCCCCTGAAAACCCGACAGTTGCAAAGACATACAACAGGACGGCCGTGGGCCAGTTCCCTTTGGAAACCATGTATAGGGCTAATGTCATCACGATGCCGATAAACGCAAAAAAGAGGAGAAACTTCTTTTTTGAGCTGCCTTTGTCGGCAATTGCCCCCAATACGGGTGCGCACAGGGCCACAACGATACCTGCAACTGAATTTGCCAGTCCTAACCGGGCGGTGCTCAATGTAGCATCAGCGCCGACACTCCAGAACTGCTTGAAAAAGATCGGGAAGAATCCCGCCATAATGGTGGTGGCAAAGGCCGAATTAGCCCAGTCATACATGGTCCATCCGAAAATTGCCTTTTTGTCGTTGATTTGCATAGGTTGCCGGTTATTCTGAAAAGCTGCTTAATAAGGTGTGACTATCAGGTGAGACCTTTGGCGAGGAAGGGTCGCAAAAAGGAGGGCAGGCAGATTCCATCTTCATACCTTAGCCAAACCGGAACAGATGCTTTACGGCGCTCCATCCCATCTTGCGACGCAGAATACCGAGCTGGTCCTGCAGGGGGAGCTCTTTTGGGCATACATCCTCACAGGCCAGGAGCCCCATACAACCGAAGATCCCCTCATCCGTGCCTATAACCTCGAAATATTCCCTTTCCTTCCGCTGATCTCTCGGGTCTAACATGAAGCGGGCAATACGATTCAGGGCAACGGCCCCAACGAAATCCTCCCGCATATTTGCGGTGCCGCACGATGCCACGCAACAACCACATTCCACGCAACGCTCCAATTCGTATATCTCCTCGGCCAAGGAGTTGTCCATCTTCTCTTCCTCGGCATTGGGATCTAAGGTTTTGTCGGTGTGAATCCACGAACCCATCTTTTCGTTCATGGCCCTGAACCAGGTGCCTGTATCTACAGAGAGGTCTCCTATCAACTTGAATACAGGGAGGGGCATAAGGGTAATCTCGG
>JAUWPC010000018.1 GCA_030611815.1 Desulfobacteraceae bacterium | reverse complement strand
ACGGACATGGGAGTAACCGTTTCCGTCGCCCCACCTCTCATTATGCTCGTAATATATATCCTCCGGGGCCATTTTTTCTATCGCCTTTTTCAGATCGTTTATGACCCCGCTTTCAAACTCAATGGTGGTAAGGGCGGCAGTAGACCCGGGGATAAAGAGGGCGACTGCCCCTTCTTGCACATTCGATTTTCCGACCTCACCCATAACCTGATGCGTTACATCAATAACGTCTGTCTTTCCAGTGGTTTGCACCATAATTTGGGAAATTTGTACAGGCATCTATTTGTCTCCTGCCTTCCAATTAGGATTGAAGATTGTATAATAACATAGAAATAGGAAAACCTGAAACGTAGGGTCCAAAGTCCTATACCATAGCCCCCTGTTTTCATGCAACAAAAAGCGATGTTCGGTACCAATTGACAATTTAATATTGAAAATTGAGGGATTTAGACAGTTCCCAACTAACTTTTGTTAAAGAGAACTAAGCAATCTTTCTTAAAACTTAGCACCTTAGCGCCTTTGTTTACCCCGTAGGTTCGGAAAATCGTACTGGGGCGTGAGACCTTTTCGATTTCGCTTTATCCGGGTTAGGGCCTATTGAAACATAAAACGTCTCATGCTGATATTCATAAGGATCCCCATGGCCGCCATGGTTGAAATCAAAGATGACCCGCCGTAGCTGAAAAGGAGGAGAGGGATTCCAACCACCGGCAGGAGCCCAGTAACCATCCCGACGTTTATTACGACCTGCCAGAAAACAATGGTTACGATGCCAACAGCCACCATAGAGCCGAACCTATCCTTTGAACTTTTTGCTATATTGAGGCCCCATAAGATCATGAAGAGGTAAATGAGAAGAAGCACAGCCGATCCTATCAAGCCCCACTCCTCGGCTAATACTGAAAAGACAAAATCGGTGTGTTGCTCAGGCAAAAAGTGCAGCCGGGTCTGCGTCCCTTTTAAAAAACCTTTTCCCCAGAACTGCCCCGAACCTATAGCGATTTTGGACTGATTGATGTGGTATCCGGCTCCTAATGGATCCATGTCGGGGCTGAGAAATGAGAGAACTCGTTTTTGCTGATATTCCTTGAGTCCGAACCAAATCAAAGGAGCCGCCAAAAAGAAGGAACACACGAAAATAACTAACGATTTCCAATATACCTTGGCAATTAAAACCACAGAGATAGATATCATCCCTAAAAAAAGGGCAGTGCCGAGGTCAGGCTCTTTCAGAATAAGAAAGCAGGGAATCGCAGTGAGCACAAATGGCTGCCAGAGGTCCCTCAATCGGTATTCCCTGTTCTCGCCTCTCTCGCTGAAGAACTTCGCCAAGACCAGCACAATGGCGATCTTTGCCAATTCCGACGGTTGAAAAGAAATTAGCCCCAAACTCAGCCATCGTTGAGACCCCGACATCACCTTTCCCACAATTAGGACCAAAATGAGAAGGGCTATGCTAAAGAAATAGATTGGGTAGGCTAATCGTTCTAATACATAATAATTAAAGGTGGTCATCAGGAAAAAAACAGTAAATCCAATCAAAAACCAATAAATCTGTTTAGTAAAGATCTCAAATCCTCCCAGATCCCGGATCGGATAGGTCGCGCTATAGAGATTGAGGATACTGATCCCCGCCACAAACAACAGCAGCATGAGCAAAACCCAGTCGAAATTCTGAATCAATCTTCGATCAAGCATGTTTTTTCAAATGAGAGGTTAAGCAGTTAAGTATCCACAATCCAGTTTCAAATTTCAAACCCGTAACCCGCATCCAGTTTCGAGTATCCAGTATCCAGCATCCAGTATCCAGCATCCAGTATCCAGCATCCAGTATCCAACATAAATCCTACATCACGACCCTACATCACAACGGTACACCCAGATAGGCCTTTATCAACTCCTTAGCGATTGGAGCAGCAGCGCTTCCTCCATGCCCGCCATGCTCAATGAGGACCGACACTGCAATCTTGGGCGTATCTGCCGGCGCAACAGCAACAAACAAGGCGTGGTCCCGGAATTTCCAGGGGATTTCAACCCCGGGTTTTGACTCTTTTTCCTTCTTAAGGGCCACTACCTGTGCTGTTCCCGTCTTTCCTGCAACTGTAAGTCCCTTTATCCTGGCCTTAGAACCGGTGCCATGGGGTTGGTTAACAACACCTATAAGCGCATTTTTTACAAGATCCAGATATTCCTGTCTGATTCCCGCCTTTCGGGGCGACTGCGGCGAAAATTCAAAGAGACTCTTCTCCCCGCTTTTCCTAACCCACTTGGTCACCTGGGGCGTGAACATGCGGCCTTCGTTAAAAACAGCTGAAATAAGGGTGGCAAGCTGTATGGGGGTTGTCAGTACGAAGCTCTGCCCGATAGCAGTGGAGATGGTCTCGCCGGCCTGCCAGGGGACACCCCATCTTCTTAATTTCCATTCGCTTGTGGGGATCAGGCCACTCTTTTCGTAGTCCAAATTTATACCGGTCCTCTTTCCCAAGCCTAAACGCCTCGCATATTGGGCGATCTTGTCGACACCCAGCCTCCTCCCCACATTATAAAAATACACATCACACGATTCCACCAGGGCCCTATGAAGGTTTACCTTTCCGTGCCCGTATTTCTTCCAGCAACGGTATCTCTGTTTTCCTAAGGAAAAAGTGCCATTACAAAAGATCTCTTCTTCCGGGGTAATAACCCCCTCCTCGAGCCCTGCTAAAGCAACCACGATCTTAAAAACCGATGCAGGGGGATATTGACCGGCGAGAGCCCTGTTTTGAAGAGGAAAATCTTTTGATGAAACGATATTTTGCCAGGTTCTTTGATCAATCCCTTTGATAAACAGATTGGAGTTATAAGAGGGGCTGCTTGCCAACGCCAAAACTTCCCCATTTGAGGGATCCATGACCACAATCGCTCCGTGCTTCCCGAGGAGTGATTTTTCAGCTAAGATCTGTAAATCTTTGTCAATTGTCAAACATATATTCGCTCCCGAAACAGGGGCCCTGCGTGAAATAACCTCTATTCTTCGGCCGACAGCGTCTACCTCTACCTGTTCGCCACCGCGAATACCGTTTAATAAAGTCTGCCACTTCCGCTCCACACCCGTTTTTCCGATCAAATCACCTGATTTGTTATCCCGGAACTGCCCGCCCCTCAATTGATCTTCGCTGATTTCGCCCAAGTAACCGAGAACGTGGGACCCGAGGCCTTCATAGAAATAGTGCCGCTCTGGTCTGACCTTGATCATAACACCAGGCAAATCAAAACGATGAGTCTCTATCCTGGCAAGCTCATCACGGGACATGCCCCTTTTGAGACATACCGGCTTAAAAGGATATCCGCGGGCAGCTCTATCCAGAATCCGCCCTGCATGTTCCGAATCGAGATCTCCGAACCTGCTCAGCCTTTTCAACAATTGAGGCCGGTCTTGAACTTCCTCTGGAATCACATAAAGGTCGTACGAAGGCCGGTTGTCCACGAGCACTCTACCCTTTCTATCTAAAATCATTCCCCTGAAAGGTGCAATATCGTGAAGACGGATACGATTATGCTCAGATTTGGCCCGGTAGGCTGATCCGTTTACAATCTGCAGAAACCACAGCCTCAAAATTAAAATGCCAAATACGATCAAGACAAATATCATCGCGATTTTCAGTTGCTTGCCGAAAACCTCTGAAGAGACAGGATCGAAATTTGATGTTCTCAACACCTTGACTTTATCCCATTTTGGTTTGAGGAGCCTGGTCCTAATGACGAAACCCGTAACGTGGAAAACCTGGAACCTAAAAACTGCCGAAGCAAGTGTATAAAACAGACAGAATTCCTTAACTTTAATCACTTTAGTTCATTCTTGAATGTCTGCAGCCTTTGACCTCTTACTCTCCGTTTTCTTGATTTTATTATGTTGTTGATTTAACAATCGACAATATTCAATATTCAATATCCAATGCCTACAGCTCTTCAGAAGCAGGGGTGCCAGCCTCTCTTCCGGGAATACCCCTCAACCGGTTGAAAAAGATGAACAAAATCGGGGTGATCAGACCGGTGCCTATTATAGAGATTGCTGAAGCACTGAGGAATGACTTTGAAAAAACGATACTGTTGGAAAAAAGAGAAAGAACAGTTAGCAACACAATACTTTTTAAAAAAATTGCTAAACTAACTATCATTATCTGCCCTTTGGCGGTCTGGAGGTTAAAAAACAGCGAACCTAAATATATCCCCCAAAAAACGCTCAGATAAAGAAAGGCAAAAAGGCCGTGCAAACCGCTGGAGAAGATATCGATCAAGAGCCCCTGCCCCAACGCGAAGGCGCCTGCCTGAATTCGGCCAAAGGATAAAAAGAGATAGGCCGTTAAGATGGTTAAGAGATCCAGATCAAAAAAACTCACACCCCAGGGATCGGCCCAGATCCCCTTCAATAGTGTAAATAAACCCCCAAACAACCATGCGGCAAGACAAAAGCTTAGTTCTCTGCTTTTTTGTGATGTGACGATCTTTTCTCCTTTTATAGAACTACAGCTAAGGAATCTCATCCCGTAGCGGGACTCACTTTAGGCACTTTAGCTCACTTTAGGCGCTTCAAGCTTAGCTCCATTTAGTCACTTCTCCTTTTCATTGCTATTTCCAGTTTGTATGACAAGAACCTCTTCTAACTTGGAGAAATCAACAGACGGCGTGACCTCAATCTTCTTGAAAAACTCCCCAGATACCTCTTTCACTCTCGATATCCTTCCTACCGGGAGCCCTTTTGGGAAAACGCCTCCCAACCCTGAGGTAATGACCATCTCTCCAACAACAGCATCGCTCGATTTCGCCATGTAATCCATTTTACAAACATCCGTGGACAAGCCTTTTACCATCCCCCGGTCACGGGACTGCTGCGTCAGGCAGTCGACAGCGCTGTTCTGATCGATAATTAACAAGACCTTGGCGTAGTCACTTGAAATAGAAACGATTCTCCCCACCACACCCGAGGCATTCACCACCGGCATGTCCCACTTCAGTCCGGCCCTTTTCCCCTTATCGATAATTATTGATTTGAACCATCCGGTTGGGTCCAGTCCTATAACTTGAGCCGCAACAACCGGTCGCCGAATGACCTCCTTAAATTGGAGAAGTTTCCGGAGTCTTTCATGGGTAGCCAACAATTCCTTGTATCGGCTATTTTCCCTTCTGAAGGAGTTGATCTCCTGCTTCAACCGGCTGTTTTCATGACGGACGTCGATCAGACAGAAATAGGTTAACCAGAAATCCTTTGTGAAGTTTATGGTTCGTTTGATGAGTTTTTGGAAGGGAGCGGTAATTTCTACAATTAACTGCTCTGCGGGATTCCACGGTTGTCTGAGACCGGAAGTTGAAGAGAGCAAGAGCAGCACAAAACAGATAAAAAAAACCGATATCCATATTTTACGGAAGTGTTTTTCACCTTTCAATGATAGAACCTTGCTCCGCGTTATCCTCCAGAGATCGTCAAATAGTTAAGTCCCGCCTGAGATGTCGCCATATGGCAATAAGAAAATGCCATATGTCGAGATCTATTTTGTGCCATATGCCATATATTGTATAAAGAATCAATGAGTGTCATATGGCACAATAGATGGCGGGACTCAACCACTTAACCAGGTCTGAATTAAGTTCATAAAAGAAAAAGCCCGGCCTCTTGCGTTGCTACTTGATTGTAACCTCTTTGAGCATCGCAATGTTATCAAGAACCATCCCGGAACCGAGAACAACAGTGGAAAGAGGGTCTTCGGTGATCGTTATAGGAAGCTTCGTCTCTTCTCTCAGAAGCGTATCCAGGTTCTTCAACAGTGCTCCGCCCCCTGCCAAGACAATTCCAGTATCCACAATATCCGCAGCTAACTCAGGAGGCGTCTGTTCCAAGGCGATCCGAACTATTTCTACTATTGTCTCGATTTGCTCTGAGATGGCTTGCCTCACTTCGTCTGAGTCTATCGTCAGGATCTTTGGAATCCCAGTCACCAGATCCCGACCCTTAACATCAATGGTCTCAACCTGGTCGCTCGGATAGGCGCTGCCAATGCCGGTCTTTATAAGCTCCGCAGTGGTGATTCCGATCAAAAGGTTATATTTTCTCTTGATATATTGCAGTATCGCCTCGTCCATCTTGTCTCCGCCAACCCTGACGGATTTACTGTAAACAATGCCGGCAAGAGATATGACCGCGACTTCAGTAGTTCCTCCTCCAATATCAACAACCATATTGCTTGTGGGTTCAGTAATGGGCAAGCCTGCGCCAATAGCCGCGGCCATCGGTTCCTCGATTAGATAAACCTCTCTGGCTCCGGCAGACTCTGCAGATTCCCGGACGGCCCTTTTCTCAACCTGGGTAATACCACTCGGGACGCAGATGATGATTCGAGGTCTTATAAGCGCCCTTCGGTTGTGTGCCTGTCTTATAAAATGACGGAGCATAGCCTCTGTAATTTCAAAATCTGCAATCACACCGTCCTTCATTGGCCGTATGGCCACGATGTTGCCAGGGGTCCGGCCTAACATCATTTTGGCTTCTCTGCCCACGGCCAATACCTTGCTGCCGCCACGCCCGTCCTTTCTCACTGCTACTACGGAGGGCTCGCTTAGGACAATCCCCTTCCCTTTCATGTACACGAGGGTATTGGCGGTACCGAGATCTATCGCTAAATCATTTGAGAATAAGCCCAAAATAGGATCAAGAAGCATCGATTTCTCCTTTCAACTTGATTGGGATTTACAAATCTTAAACCGGAAAAACCCGGCATATTTCGAGTTTCCGCAACAGAGCCAAGCGGGATACATCAACGTCCAAAATGTGAAGTCTTTTTTAGTGAGCCCTTAAATAAATACATGAGTTGCTGCAATTTATCAATTAGAAAATACTAAGAATGTAAGACCCCGGCATTCGTGCCGATGATGCTTTGAAATTATTTTGATATGGCAGAGTTCTATAATTTAGCTTGACAACCTGTTCTGCCTGTAGTTATACTATACAATTCATAAAAGATACACAAAAGGATTACATCATGAAGAGAACTTATCAACCCAGCAAAATCAAGAGAGCGAGGACCCATGGTTTTAGGGCGAGGATGAGTACTAAAGGCGGAATAAACGTCCTAAAGAGAAGGAGGGCTAAGGGGCGAAAACGATTAGCAGTATAAGATACCCTCAAGCCTGGCCGAGTTTCCTCAGATTATATGACACCTTTTTCTTTTCCAAAAAAAAAAGATTATTGAATCGAACTGATTTTGTCAATCTAAATCGATTGGGTAAGCGTCATCATACGAGACATTTTGTTGTCATTATCAAGCAGAACGGGCTGGGCATAACGAGATTGGGGGTTACTGTCAGTAAAAAGGCGGGCAACGCGGTCAAAAGAAATAGGGTCAAACGACTTATCAGAGAATTCTTTAGACTCAACAACTCGAAAACCCCCCAAGGCTACGATATCGTCGTCACAGCAAAGAAGGATGCCAGCTATTTGGATCTCTGGAAAACCAAAGACGAACTTGGAGCAATCTTTTTCAAAAAAAAGTTCAGTTTATAGGTTTAGATATATACCTGTCGTATTGATATCTATATATCAGCATTTTATTTCGCCTTTTTGGCCTCCTTCCTGCCGTTTTTATCCCACATGCTCAACGTATGCCCGCCATGCTTTCAACAGGTACGGGATTTTGAGGGGGGGATGGTTGACCCTCGTCAGGATCTCCAAATGCAATCCTTTTCATCCTGGAGGATATGATCCGCTCCAATGATGCAGGGCACTTGTTAAGCCTTCAAATGTATCTATGGCTCCAGACCTCGCTAAATCGTCGAGTGGTTGTCATTCATTTATATTCGAGCCTTTTACCTAATCCCGCTTCCGTAGAATTGAAGCCGGGACCGAATCATCAGGACTAAGCGCCTAAAATGGACAAAAGAACAATATTAGCTTTCGCTTTATCATTTATAGTCCTCGTTGGATGGTCGCTCTTTTTCGGGCCGAAACAGGAACAAACGCCAACAGGGAGGGATGTTCCATCTGGTCAAGCTCCCAAAGGATCCTTTGAGACCCAAAAGGCTCCTCCCTTGAGTCATCCTGCGCAACTTCCCGGGACAAAGGAAATACCAGTAGAGGCCATCCCCAGACCAGATGAAAAAGAGATAGAAATCGATACTCCTTTATACAGGGCTATCTTCAGCAATGTGGGTCCCACCATAAGGAGCTTTAAACTAAAAAATTATCGTCAAACCACTGATCCTGACTCTCCCCTGGTCGACCTTGTAAACTTTGAAAAGGAGATGGGCGATTTCTTGCTCTTTACATTTGACAATCATTCAGCCGGCAAAAAGGGAGAAACGGTTTTTCAGGTTGATCGAGACTTTATAAAGGTTGGCCCAGAGTCCTCACCGCAGAATATTGTTTTCCGGGCCGAAACCAAAGACGGCCTTTCAATGACTCAAACCTTCCGCTTCTATCCGGACCGATACCAGATTGATCTAAATGTAGATGTGACTAACCGGTCCGCAGAACCGGTGGAGGGAGCTTTTAGAGCAAACCTGAGGGCCATGCCTCCCCATGATAAGGGGGGCTACTATGCCTACGTAGGGTTTGCCGTGCTTCTGAATAAAGAGTTGGAAGAGGTCGAGGTCGAAGACCCATCGGATGAACAGACCGTTAGGGGCCAAATGGGTTGGGTTGCCTATGAGGACAATTTCTTCATGTCGGCCATTGTCCCGGATGTTCCCTCCAAGGGGGTCTTTACCGGACGTCACTTATCGTCGGGAATCCTGGAAGGCACCTACCTCCTGCCACCTGTTTCCATAAATCCTTCTGAGCTAAAGTCTTTACGATATGAACTCTATTTGGGCCCCCGCGACTTGGGAATCCTGAAAAAGTTCGGTAGGGACCTCGATCAGGCCATCAATTTTGGGTGGACAGATATTATCGCAAAACCCCTTCTCTATCTTTTGCGTTTTTTTGATGAATACGTCCATAACTATGGCGTGTCCATCATTCTCCTGACGATCTTAGTCAAGGCCCTATTCTGGCCCTTGACTCACAAGAGTTATAAATCGATGAAGGAGATGCAAAAGCTTCAACCCAGGATGACCAAACTCAGGGAGAAGTACAAGGGTGACAAGCAGAAATTGAACCAGGAGATGATGGCCTTATACAAGACCTATAAGGTCAACCCCATGGGCGGATGTCTCCCCATGGTTATTCAGATACCGGTGTTTTTTGCACTCTTCAGGGTCCTCGGGGGATGTATTGAGCTGAGGCATGCCCCGTTTGCGCTATGGATAAATGACCTCTCGGCGCCTGATCGTTTATTCCATTTCCCGTTTCAAATCCCGTTTATGGCTCCGCCCTACGGAATTCCCATTTTGACCCTCTTGATGGGCGCCTCTATGTTCTTACAGCAAAAAATGACGCCTACTCCTGCCGATCCCATGCAGGCCAAGATTATGATGTTTTTACCCATTATTTTTACTTTTATGTTTATCAACTTCCCTTCCGGTCTTGTTCTTTACTGGCTAATTAATAATCTCCTTTCTATAGGCCAACAGTACCGAATTTACAAAAAACCGGCATAATATCTGGAGGACAATCATGGAAACCTATGAATTTGAAGGAAAAAACGATGAGGACGCCATTGAAAATGCGTGCCGCAAACTCGACCTTTCGAGAGAGGAGTTCGATATCGAGATCATTGAACCTGGATCAGCAGGGATTTTTGGCTTAGTAGGCGGCAGAAAAGCCAAGATCAGAGTATCTGTGACCAAAAAGGAGCCCGAACTACCCGAGGAGGAAATAGGAATTGCTGTTGCAAAAGAGGCATCATTATCAGGAGAAGAAAACGGTGTTGCCGTTGCAAAAGAGGCATTGGAAAATATCCTGGCTCTCATCCCCATGGAAGGGATCTCGGTCATCGCTCAACAGATTGATGGCACAATAAATCTGAACATTGAGGGAGATAAATCCGGTCTTCTGATAGGAAGGAAAGGGAGGACTTTAGATGCCCTTCAGTTTATAGTAAACAAGATCGTAAACAAATCGCTCGAAAAAAGGACCCGCGTCCTTGTCGATTCGGAGAACTATCGTCAGAGGAGGGAAGATTTCCTGATTCAAATGGCCTTGAGAATGGGCGACAAAGCAAAAAAGATCAGGAAACCGGTTGCCACTAACCTTCTTAACCCTCACGACCGGAGGATTGTGCATCTTGCCCTCAGGGATGATGATGAATTAGGAACCAAGGGGAGAGGAGAAGGTGCCTTGAAAAAGGTGATCATTATCCCTAAGCGGTATAGCTCTTCAAGGCCACCGAAAAGGGAATCTTGATAAAGCCGCAAAAAGGCGCAAACTTCACAAAAATTGAAATTGAAATGTAGTAATATCAGCAAGTCATAAGCAAGAAAAATTTGAAATTGGACTTTTTACGGGCGCATCAATATTAAACCGAAGAATATCGAAGTGAAATAGAGGTGGGGTGTTGCTGTTTTTGGATTCATACTCTTAATCGTAATCTTAATCATAATCGTTTTGAGTAAGATTACGATTATGATTAAGATTATGAAATAGGGAAGTTATTTCGATATTCATTATTCTGTGTTCTGCATTCTGCATTCGTTCTCAATATGTCTCCTGACCAGGATACCATCGCCGCCATAGCCACCCCGATTGGCCAGGCAGGAATCGGGATCATACGTGTAAGCGGCCCTCTTTCCCTTGAAATCGCCGGAAAGATCTTCAGGCCGAAGAACCCCACGTCTCTCCTCAGAAGCCACCATCTCTACTTAGGGCATTTATTAGAACCATCCTCTGGAAATGCCATTGATGAAGTTCTACTCTCCTTTATGAGGGCCCCCCATACATATACTCAAGAAGACGTCCTTGAAATCAACTCCCACAGCGGATACGCACTCCTTTCCAAAATTCTCGAGATCCTTTTGGGTCAGGGCGCAAGGTTGGCCACCCCCGGAGAATTTACGCTACGGGCTTTCCTGAACGGTAGGATCGACCTGACGCAGGCTGAAGCGGTCATCGATATCATCAATTCCCAGTCAGAAAGAGGCCTTTATTTGGCCTCGCAACAGGTCCAGGGTTCGTTTAAAGAGGAAATCGAAGGCTTGAGACAAAAGGCTATCCATATCCTTGCACGGGCAGAGGTGGCAATCGATTTTCCGGAAGAGGAGACTGATGTGGTTTTCAGAGAGGAGGGAACAAAGGGAATAAACGAAGACCTAATCAAGCCTATTGAAGCCCTGATAGAGGCCCATGAAAGCAGAATCTGGGTGGACGGCATCAATACCGTCATTGCAGGCCGGGTCAATGCGGGCAAGTCAAGTCTCTTGAATCGCCTCCTGAACGAACAACGAGCCATTGTGGCCCCCATGCCCGGAACCACGAGGGACATCATCGAATCTACCATAAATATTGAAGGGATACCCATTAGGCTCATGGATACTGCGGGCTTCCAGAGGGTGAATGACGAGGTGGAAAGGCTTGGAATCAACTTAACTAAACAGAAATTGAAGGAGTCAGACTTCGTGTTGATTGTCATTGACCAGAGCCGTCCCTTGGGTCAGGACGATCTGGATACTATCCTTCAATCCAAGGGAAAGAAAGCCTTGATAGTTATAAACAAGATCGATCTGCCCTCCAAACTCGGTCAGGGGGCAGACTCCGAAGCGCTTTCTCTTTTCCCTTCAGTCAAGATTTCAGCCCTTACCGGCCAGGGGCTCGATCAACTGAAAAAGGCGATGAAGGATTGCATCCTTGAAGGCCGGCTGGATACGACGTCCTCTCACGCGGTCCCCAACCTGCGGCATCGGCACGCCCTGAACAATGCGCTTCAGTTTTTCAAGGATGCGGAGCAGAGAACAAGAGAGGAGGCACCGATGGAAATTATCGCCTTAGAACTTAGAAGCGGACTCGACGTCTTGGGAGGAATCACGGGAGAAACCACAAGTGAAGACGTCTTAGACAGTATATTCAGTCAATTCTGTTTGGGAAAGTGATTGGGATTGAAGATTGATGATTGTCGATTGTCGATTGGATTCCCATAAACGACAATTGGCAAAGTAGATTGTCGCTTGTCGGAGGAAGGCGCCAACACTGCCGAGAACTCGGATAAGAGAAACCTTAGGTTTCCGTTCTATTCAATCATCAATCATCAATCAACAATCGTCAATCTACAAAATATCCATTCCAGTCTGATTCCACTTGCAAAATGGCTTGATCAGCATATAAAAAGGAAAAACATTGGAAAAATGGAAACCGGTTTGGAAAAAATAGCAGGGCATGACAAAATGGAATCCCAAGGGACATCAAAGCCTCGAATATGGTTAAGGGGCGCCAGAATAGCGGTTGTCATCATCATTTCCCTGCTAATAGCTGCTATTTTTGTCAAGACCCGTCCAAAGCCCCAGCAGAGGACCGTGAATAAACTGGCTCCACTGGTTGATGTGATCCAGATCCAGAAGACATCTCCCAACATGATCATTGAGGCTTACGGCACTGTACGATCCGGGGAGAAATTGAGCCTCACTGCTGAAATCAGCGGGAGTATCGTGGAGATGTCTCCGGATTTTGAAGAGGGGGTCTATTTTCCCAAAGGGTCTTTTTTGATACGCATTGATCCACGCAATTATTCCCTCCACGTGGAAAGGTTCCAAGCAGAGATCCGCAGCTTGCAGGCGGAATTGGCTCGTGTAGCCCAGGAGGAAAAAAATCTTAGGACCACGTTGAAGATTGCTGAAGAAGAACTGGACCTGTCCAAGTCCGAGTTCGACCGGCAGTTGGCTTTGGCCAAGAGAAAAGTGGTTTCCCAGAACGAACTGGACCGGGTCCGGAAAGGCTGGCTGACAACCCGCCAGAAGACCCAGGACATACAAAATTCCCTCCTGCTCTATAAATTCCGCGTGGATCTCTTGAAGTCTCAGCGTCAGTCTGTTCGAGTGCAACTCAAAGAAGCTAAACTGGCCTTAGAGCGGACAGAAATAAGGGCGCCATTTGACTGCCGGATCGCTAAGAAAATAACCGAAACAGGCCAGTATGTGATGGCAGGGACACCTTTGGCGGAAATATACAACGTGGGGATCATGGAAGTGGAGGTGCGCATACCTCCCCGCGAAGCCATATGGCTCCATTTCGGTACAGGAGAGTTCATAGATCCAAAGGGGAGGGATCCTGCCAAGGCCAAAATTATCTTTGAAACAGCTCTTCAGGAGCTTTCGTGGGATGGATTTGTGTCGAGGGTCAAGGGCCAGATGGAGGAACAAACTCGCACATTACCCCTTGTGGTCGAGGTGAAAAACGGTCATCCCTCCCAGGGGCACCCAATTCTTCCGGGGATGTTTGTGATGGTGGAGATTGTGGGCAAAAAGGTAGATGATCTCTTTCTTTTACCGAGGGAAGCGGTTCGCGAAAATAGCAGCATTTATGTAGTAAACAATGGCAAGATAGAGGTGAGACCAGTGGAAATTCTCCGTCGTTCGGGGGATCAGGTCTACGTTAAGAAAGGGGTTTCCCATGGGGAAAAAGTGGTCACACGGTTTCCAGGGGTGCTTTCCGAGGGGATGAAAGTACGTGTCAGGCAAATCCCTTTTGAAAAGGAGACCCCTCAATGAGATCAATAGCCCGGTGGTCCGTTGAACACAGAGTCACGGTGAACATCCTGATGGTGTTTATCATCATCGTTGGAGTGATGAGCCTCACAAGGATGAAGCGGGAGGTCTTCCCTTACTTCACCTTGGATCTGGTCTCTGTTAAAGTGCTTTATCCGGGTGCAAGTCCGGAAGAGATTGAAGAGGGTATCGTTCTCAAAATCGAGGAAAAAGTGAAATCGGTTCAGGGGATAAAGAGAATTATCTCCTCGGCCCGGGAAGGGCTTGGGAAGGTACTCTTGGAACTGAAAGAGGACGTGGAGGACGTCCAGAAGGTGGTGGATGAGGTCAAAACCCTGGTTGATACTATTGATACATTTCCCGAAGATGCGGAAACGCCGCTCATCCAGGAGATTACAATCAAAGATGAGGCCATTAACATTGCCGTTTACGGTGATGTTTCCGAAAGGGACCTGCGCCGGACCGCTGAAAGGATAAGGGATGATCTCCTGACCCTCAAGGAGATCTCCCAGGTGAACCTTACCGGTGTTCGGGACTATGAGATATCGGTTGAAATCTCAGAAAAGAATCTGAGACGCTACGGGCTGACCTTTGACCAGGTAACCGCCGCTTTGAAGAGCGGCAGCCTTGATCTACCGGGTGGTGGGATCAAAACGGCCGGTGGAGATATCCTCATTCGTGCCAAGGGCCAGCGGTATACGGGCCGGGAGTTCGAGGAGATCCCCCTGATTACCTTAGCTGACGGTACAATGGTTCGTGTAGGTGATGTGGCTCATGTGCTTGACGCATTTAAGGACACAGACCAGAAGGGCCGTTTCAATGGCAAACCAGCGGCCCTGGTTCAGGTGAGGAAAACACGGGATGAGGATATGATACATATTTCCCGGGCCGTCCACACCTATATCCAGGAAAATGAACATGCACTCCCACCGGGAATCCGCATGGCGGCCTGGGCAGATCTCTCACTGTTGGTTCAAGATCGCATCGACCTCCTTTCGCGAAACGGAACTCAGGGAATCATTCTGGTATTCATCAGTTTAGCGCTTTTCCTCCGGATAGGCCTTGCCTTCTGGGTCTCCCTCGGCATTCCCATCTCTTTCATGGGCGCCTTTTGTGTGCTTTACTGGTTAGGCTCCACCATCAACATGATTTCGCTCTTTGCCTTTATTATGACTTTGGGGATTTTGGTGGATGATGCCATCATAGTGGGGGAAAACATCTATGCCCATTACGAAAGGGGTGAGCCCCCCCTGAAGGCTGTTATTGACGGCATGGCTGAGGTGGGCGGTCCCGTACTCATGGCCGTAAGCACCACTGTGGTGGCCTTTATGCCACTCCTCTATATCAGCGGGATCATGGGAAAGTTTATCAAGATCCTTCCCACGGCGGTCATTATAATACTCGTGTTTTCATTATTTGAGGCCTTTTTCATTTTGCCGGCCCACTTGGCTCATAGCCTGGAAAGGGATCAACGTAAAATCAGGCGTAAGAAAAGGCTCGATATCCGTCTGTTAGATCGTATCCATCAGGGCATGCAGTACACCATCAAATATATTTACGCCCCGGCCCTGACATGGTCACTCAAGAATCGATATTTCACCCTTGCCTTAGCAGGTGGAGTGTTTGTTATGGTTTTGGGCCTGGTTGTGGGGCAACATGTCCCCTTTGTTCTGTTTCCCAAGACAGACAGCAATTATTTGCAGGCCCAAATCAGCTATCCCCTTGGCACGCCCGTAACCATAACCGACGCCTCTATAAAGAGAATCGAGCAGGCCGCTTCCCGGCTGAACAGGGAATTGTCTCATGCCAGAACAGACGGCAAGGATATCGTTCTTTATTCCTTCAGCCTTGTGGGGACCATTGCCAGCCAGGGATTTGAAGGAGCGGAAACGGGCGGCCATGCCGGCCAGGTCTTTTTGGAACTCCTTCCTGCAGAGGAACGGTCTGAGACAGCCCTTCAAGTGGTCAACCGCTGGAGGGACCTGGTTGGCGAAATTCCTGGCGCTGAGAAGGTCTCTTTTTCCTCATTAGGGGGTCACCCCGGTGGAAACCCCATTGAAATTCAGCTCGTAGGAAACGACTTCGGAGAGCTTAAAAGGGCGGCCGAAGAACTCAAGTCCAAAATCGCCCGGTACCAGGGGACCTTTGATATTACAGACAACTTCAGGCCGGGCAAGACAGAGATTAAGCTTAAGGCCAAAGCAACGGCACGTCCTTTAGGGATCACCTTAGCGGACCTGGCACGCCAGGTCAGACAGGCATTTTACGGGGATGAGGCGGTGCGGGTCCAGCGTGGCAGGGATGATGTGAAGGTGATGGTCCGGTACTCTGAGCCCGAACGACGGACCTTAGGCACCATTGAAGAGATGCGAATACGCACGCCTAAGGGAGATGAAATCCCGTTTTCAGAGGTGGCTGATGTCGTCTATGGCCGAGGATATTCGGTTATCAATCGCATCGATCGTCACCGTCAGATCACGGTTGTATCAGATCTTGACGAGAATGTTGCCAATGCGGAACAGATCATTGAAGACCTGGGCAGAGATTTTCTTCCCGGCCTTGTCAAACGCTATCCAGGCATCAGGTATGGCTTTGAGGGACAGAAGAAGCGCAGCAATGAATCGGTAAGCAGTCTGTTCAGTGGGTTCGGCATTGCCATCTTAGGCATCTACCTCCTTCTTGCAACCCAGCTTCGTTCCTATGTGCAACCGATCGTTATCTTGGTGGCCTTGCCATTTGGGATGGTGGGCGCGGTATTGGGGCATCTGGTGATGGGATTGTCCCTTACCCTTCTAAGCCTTTTCGGCATCGTGGCCCTTTCAGGGATTGTTGTGAATGATTCCATTATCCTGCTCGATTTTATCAACCGCGCTATCCGGAACGGCACACCAATCATAGAGGCAGTTGAGCAATCAGGAAAGGCCAGATTCCGTGCCGTGGTCCTCACGTCCATTACCACCATCGCGGGTCTTTTTCCCCTTCTTCTGGAGCGGAGCTTTCAGGCACAGTTTCTTATTCCCATGGCCGTGAGCATCACTTTTGGGCTCATGGTGGCCACTTTCCTGACACTCCTTTTTGTGCCAACGCTTTATCTGATTGTGGCAGAAGGGACCGCCTTCTTAGGCCCATTTTTTGGGTTGAAACCAAAAGAATCGCTTCCCTCAGTCCCGGGTCGTCCCACATAAATCGAGTGAAATAGAAATGGGACAGGCGAATAGATGACGATAGGGCAAATAATGGGATAGACGAATAAAGGATGATTATGATTAATGAAATCGGGCATGATAGACGAGGAACAGGGGTAGCTGAGGAGAGAGGCTCGCCTTGAATCCGATCAGTTAGGGTGAAACCAGAAAAGGCTATCAGTATAAAAAGCTCTGATTTTTCATTGACAAACATAGTGTACTGCATTATTGATTTATTCGTAACGGTTCCCTGGCTCAGGGATCAGAGATTGTTAGACTAAAAAGAATCAGAGAAGAATAAGACATGAACAGAAAGATCTTGTTAGCAGGTTGTTTAATCATAGGACTTGTGTTTCTTTCCTTTAAAACCGGATTTGCAGAGGAACCAAAAAGGATATTATGCCTTGAAGCATATGATATGCTCAATACTGTTCCAGACACCTATCTCATCGATGTCAGGACAAGGGCAGAGTATCAGCTTGTGGGACATCCGATCAACGCCTATCTGTTTCCTTACATATTTATGAGTAATAAACTGAGGAAAAAGGGCGAGAAATACGGCTATGGAATCAACATTAAGAATAAGGCGTTTATAGAGGAGATAGGTAAAGTTTTCAAGAAAACAGACAACTTGCTTATTATCTCCCGTGACGGAAGGCGAAGCGCACTTGCGGTAAAGGAACTCATGGATGCTGGCTTTAAAAAGACCTATGACGTGGAAAACGGCTTTGAAGGACCTGAGTTTCCCTTTTTTAGAGACAGTAATAAGCAGAAGTTCTACCGCCAGCTTGCGAAAAGAAACAAGATTCACGGCTTTAACCATCGACGACATTATGGATGGCAGTGGTGGGGGCTCCCGTGGACCTACGAGATAGATCCCAAGTTTATCTATCCCCCCGATCTGAAGCCATCTAAAAAGAAATAGCCGTTCACGGGTTCAAAGGTTAAGGGTTCAAAGGTCTAAGGGATGAGATAGCTTTCCTATTTCATAATCTTAATCATAATCCTAATCTTACTCAACACGATTATGATTAAGAGTACGATTAAGATTATGAATCCAAAAAAAATATCAAACCCCGAACCCCTGAACTTTGAACCTGTGAACGCTTACAAAAAGAAATAGGGAGGACGACAATGAGTTCTGAAGAGTTTATCCAGCTCATGAAGCAAGTGGAAGAAAAGGGAATCGGTTGGGAGACCATAGAGGAAAAAATAAAAGTCTCGCATCAGGTTTTGGATCTTTATGCCAATTCCGGTCCTGTTCCAGTGACCATCACAAACAATTTAAAGAAGCTTTTAGAAGATCCACCTGAATAATACAAAATTTTTTGTCATATTAACAAATCCGTAAAAAGTAAAACGCCTACAGAAAGCAAATTTAAGCCTTTCATTACACAACGTACAGGCTCTTCACTTCCCACTACTTTTTACGAAGACATCGATATTGATGCGCCCTAAGAAAATCCCTTTACGGGCAATCCTTGAATTCGGGATCCCTCTATTTGCCCGTGGCACAGGGTTCCTAAGGGGAAATTCTTCCCGGGTAGCAATACCGGTTTATCCGGATTAGATATGACTGAAAGGAGATATAAGGATGGCTGATCTTTTGCAAGTAACTGACGCAAATTTTGACGAGGAAATCGTAAAGGCGGATATTCCGGCTATGGTTGACTTCTGGGCGGAATGGTGCGGTCCCTGTAAGATGGTCGGACCGACCGTGGAGGCATTGGCAAAAGAATATGAAGGCAAAATAAAGATTGCCAAAATGAACGTGGATGAAAACCGTGAAACCCCTGCCAAGTTCGGCATCAGAAACATCCCCACACTTATTCTTTTCAAAGACGGCGAGGTTGCCCAAACGATTATCGGCGCCCAAACCAAAAGCCACCTTGAAGAGGAATTGAAAAAATTATTATAGGCTATGCGTATCAAAACCCTGACCCTGCCATAATTAAAAGGGCGGGGTTTTTGTTTAGTTTCCGAGGCCATGTTCCTGATAATCGTGGCAATCCCCGGGAATTGCGGCTCACAGGGGTAGCCGCAACAGCCGCTTTACCCGTAAAATAAATATTTCTTGCAACATCGGGGTATTTTGAAAGATTGATGTAATGTCTCCCAGACTATCTAAGTTCATACAATGGTTTCTTGCCGGAATATGCATTCTCTTTTTATTCAGCGGCTGTGCCCTGTGGCATGACTTATTTGCCGAAGAGGAATCAACTCCAGCCGAACTCATGAGCGAGGGGATGGAGGATTTTAACGATGGTAAGTTCGAAACCGCCACGGAAATCTTTCAAAAAATAAAGGACCGGTATCCTTACAGCAAATTCGCCATCAAGGCTGAGCTCAAGATGGCTGACGCCCTCTACGAAAGAGATCTTTTTGATGAGGCCTATGACGAATATACGGAGTTTGAAAAGCTCCACCCTAAGAATCCGAGTATTCCGTATGTTCTTTTCCAAAAGGGGATGTGCCATTTTAGCCGGGTGAAAACCGTCGACAGGTCTCAGTCTTTCACACACAAGGCAAAGGAAGAGTTCGAACGGCTAATCAAGAGATACCACAGGAGCCCCTTTGCTGAACGTGCGCGAAGGAAGGTAAGGGAGTGCTATATAAGACTGGCCGGGCATGAAGTATATGTGGGCAATTTTTACTTTAAAATGGAGAAATATCAGCCGGCCATGCACAGATACCTCTATCTTATCGAACACTACCCCGACGTAGGGCAATATTACGAGGCCCTTGAAAAGATCAAGATATGCAAAGAAAAACTCGCTGAACAGAAGGAGGAAGAAGGGATGTCATGGTGGGGACGGCTAAAGAGTTCTGTTTTCGATTAGGGTATAAAGGGCCTCAAAGGCCTCGCCTAATTTTTCCGGTTGATTCCCTCCACCCTGGGCCATGTCAGGCCGACCACCTCCCTTCCCCCCCACAATACCTGATAATTGCCTTATAATCTCCCCGGCATGGAAGTTTCCTCCCAAGTCCTTGGTCACCAGACAGGTCAGCATGGCCTTCCCCTCAATTCCTGCGCCCAAAAGGACAATGCCTGAGCCGAGTTTATCCTTTATGCGGTCTCCGGATTCCCGGAGTTCTTTTGGCGAGCCGGCCTCAAATTCCCGTGCAATTACCTTAACCCCATTTATCTCTCTGATCCCGGTCAAAAGATCCTCAGATTTCTTGGTGAGAAGCTTGGCCTTGAGGGACTCAATCTCTCTCTCCTTCTCCTTCAGTTCCTTTAACAGCCGTTCAATCCTTTTTCCCATCTTATCCGGCCCTGTCCTGAGAAGCGAGGCCGATATTCTCAGCCCATTATCCCTTTCTAAGGTATACTGAAGCGCGACTTCGCCTGTCAGGGCCTCGATCCGGCGGACATTAGCTGCAACCGCACTTTCACTCAGGATGCGAAAGAGGCCGATATCACCTGTCCGTTTCGTGTGAGTTCCTCCACACAACTCCATGCTGACCCCGTCGCCAATCTGAACAAGCCTGACCATATCGCCATACCTCTCTTCAAAGATGGCCATGGCCCCTGTTTTCATGGCCTCTTCCTTGGACATTACCAAGGTCTGGACCGCAATGTTGTCACGGATATGCCTGTTGACTAATTGTTCAATCTCCGTCAAATTCTCTTGAGAAACCTGCGTAAAATGGCTGAAGTCAAATCGGAGCCTATCAGGAGATACCAAAGACCCCGCCTGTTTGACATGATCACCTAATACTTCTCTAAGGGCCGCATGAAGCAGGTGTGTGGCAGTATGGTTGTTGGCTGTAGCGTCCCGTTTTTCACGCTTAACCTGTGCCTTGAGTGTGTCCCCAACCATAATCGTTCCGGTCTCAATATTGCCCCTGTGAACAATAAGGTCCGGACCGTGTTTAAGGGTGTGTGTCACCCTAAATCTTGAATCCCCATTAGAGAGCCTGCCGATATCACCCACCTGTCCCCCTGATTCGGCATAGAAGGGCGTTTGGTCTAACACGATTTCCACCTCTCCCCCCCCCGCGTCAACCGAACCGGCCTCTTCTCCTCCCACTATTAGTGCGATAACCTTAGCCTCTGATGACTCGACGGACTCATATCCTAAAAAGCGTGTGGCAAGGCCTTGGGCCAAGAGCCCGCGAAAGGCCTCGGGGATCTTTTCTTCCCCGCTTCCCTTCCAC
>JAUWPC010000355.1 GCA_030611815.1 Desulfobacteraceae bacterium | reverse complement strand
CCCCTGAAGGTGTTGTGATTACAGTGGTCACTGCGTGCCTGGGATATATATTCCAGTTCTATATCCGTAGGGAGATCGAGTCCTACCTTTTTCCTCTCATCTTGTATCTCTTTCCTCAGAAAGTAGGCCCGAATAACAGGGATGTCTCTCTCCTGGAGCGCGAGGTTTCGCTCATCGGATATTCTTTTCAGTTCCTCGTCGCTTCCGATGGATATGGTGCTGACCTCTGGTTCGTGGTCAAGGATCACTTTCGGGACTAACAGACCGATCCCTTCATCGGGCCGCCAGTCGTCCCGCGAGAATATCTTCCACTGCTGGATAACCTCATTGGCCAACAGGTCGCCTGCGATTTTATGGACCTGTTGTTCGTCGAGCCCCCCCCTGATCTCATAGAGCTTGGAGGTATAAATGGCCTCGCCCGGCTTGAATTCGATCCCCAAAAGGTCCTCAACAGCCTCGCCCGCCGTGCTCCCAGCGGTATCCCTTACTCCAGGGCGAAAGCCGACCCATATGAGCCAGTCAAAATCCCGTGCGATCGGAGAGAAAGAAGATTCTTCCGTGACCGGGTTGGTAAATATCTCTGTCCGGATCTGCTCCAACTGTTCAGGCTCCAGATGGGCGTCGATGGTTAAGACCCGGATCACCCGGACCTCGTCAACCTTAAGCCCGAAATACCCCCTCGCCTTACGCCAGACACCGACACCTTCAGCATCCAACAGTTCATTTTTCAACCTGATCTCCAGCCTAAAAGCCATTAGCAATTACCTGCTTTCTGAGAAAGATTTTAATCCGCAGACCCGCCTGCCACTGCGAGGCACAAGCGGGCAGGTTTCGCAGACCCGCCTGCCATTGCAAGGCACGAGCGGGCAGGTTACACGGATTACTCTAACCGCATCTGCCACTCACGCCCGATTATCCCATATGCGCCAAGGTTTTGGTACACGATCTTACCTGTCACCCGTCTTGAAATCAAGTCAGAAAAGCTTCATGTTCAATGCTTTCTATCCCTAACTATATAGACTAATTCAAGTTTCGCACCCGTTATTTCCTTACAATTTCAATAAATTCAAAGTGATACATTTCTGTCTTACAGGAAAAATAGAATCCAAGAGTCAGAATTCAGAAGGGATTGGAATAACTGCTATGTGCTGGATACTGGATACTGGATACTGGATACTGGTCGAAGATCCCGTTTGAGCGGGGATACTCGTTTTTCTGACTCCTGACTCCTGAATTCTGGCTCCTGGATTCTGACTCGCACATGGACCAGGACGTTGAAATGTTGGCCACTATTGCCTTTCTCCCTGTAATCTTATAATATACATCTCACCACAACCTTTGTTCAGCGGACATCAAATGCCGCCAAGCTCACACGGCCTGAGATATGAGGGGCACATCTTCTGCGAGGATGAGTATCCATGAACAATTTCGCTTACCTGACAACAAGCCTTGCCATAAAAGGCCTCTCTCAACTCTCAAAACTCAAAATTAATATTCACGGTAAAGAAAACATCCCCGATGAATCGATAATTTTCGTGGCCAACCATTTTACCAGGATCGAAACCCTGTTTCTGCCTCACCACCTCCACCAACTCACAGGAATTCCAGTCTGGTCACTTGCCGACTACAGCCTCTTTAAAGGCCCTCTCGCTGCCATTTTCGATAAGTTGGGCGTTATCTCTACCCGTGATCCTGACAGGGATCTCCTTATGGTGAAGACCCTTCTCACCGGCGAGGCCATATGGGTGATTTATCCCGAAGGACGTATGGTAAAAGGCAAGAAAATCGTTGAGAAAGGCCGTTATATGATCTCCTATGCGGGGGGCAAAAAACATCCGCCGCATACTGGGGCCGCGACCCTTGCGATCAGGACGGAATTCTACAGGCAGAGATTAAAGGCCTTGAAAGATGTCGCACCTGATGAGGCAAAACGCCTTATGGCCCATTTTCAAATGGACTCTATCGAACCTGTCTTAAATAAGCGCACCTATATCGTTCCGATAAACATCACCTATTATCCCTTGAGGGCCCATGAGAACATGTTCAGCGCCCTGTTGCCCAAGGTTCTCAACGATCCTTCCGAACGGGCCATTGAAGAGGTTATGGCAGAAGGCACGATGCTTCTATCCGGCGTTGATGTGGACATCCGATTCGGAGAACCGATCGAAATCGGAAAGTTTCTTCAAAGACCATTTATTTTGAAAGATATTGCTGCCACCCGCAGAATAAATTTTGACGACCCGATCCCATCAAGACGGATCATGCGCAGGATGGCGTTGAAAATCATGTTCAAATACATGTCGGCCATCTACGGCATGACCACGGTAAACCACGATCACCTGTTTGCCTCCATGCTAAAGGCTATGCCGGGCAGGAAAATCGATGAAATGGATTTCAGGCGAAGGGTCTTCCTCGCAGCTACTCTAAAACTGAACCAAACGGGCATTTATCTGCATGGAGACCTCAGAGAAAATCAAGTTCCGCTCCTTACGGACGACCGTTTTCACAAGTACAACGAGTTCCTGTCGCTGGCCTTAGACAAGGGAATTATAAGAAAGGAGAAAGGGGGTTTGATCAAGGATCGCGCAAAGTTTAGAAGCGGTTTTGATTTCCACCGGGCGCGTATTGATAATCCGGTGCAGGTTATTGCAAATGAGGTGGAACCTCTGAAAAAACTTCAGCGTCAAATCCGCCGCATTTCGTGGCGCCCGGGTTTTTTAGTGAAGCGCCAGATTGCAAAGAAGCTGATGAATAAAGCCATTCACCGGTTTGAGGAGGACTATGCAGTCTTCCATATGGAAGGGGAATCCAAAGACAAAGAGGTAGGGATGCCCTATCTGATCGGGAACCGGTTCAGGGGGACCGGTATTGTTTTGATCCATGGGTATATGGCAGCACCCGCGGAGGTGAGGGAGCTGGCGGTTTATCTCGGCAAAAGGGGATTTCTGGTTTACGCTCCCCGCTTGAGCGGACACGGAACATCTCCCGATGACCTGGCCACCAGAACATATACGGACTGGATGGAATCCGTCGACGAAGGGTATGCCATTGTCAGCAGTTTGTGCAAAAGGGTGATCGTTGGAGGGTTTTCCACCGGCGCGGGTCTGGCACTGGATCTTGGAGCAAGGATAGAAGGTCTTGCAGGCGTATTTGCCGTATCGCCTCCCCTTCGCCTTCAAGACTTCTCCGTAAAATTTCTTCCTGCCGTAGGCGTGTGGAACCGATGCATGGATCTCATTAACATAGATGGAGCAAAAAAGGAGTTTTTACAAAACAGGCCTGAAAATCCCCACATCAACTACTTCCGAAATCCCGTATGTGGTGTCAAAGAGCTGAGCTTGCTAATGGAATCCGTGGA
>JAUWPC010000273.1 GCA_030611815.1 Desulfobacteraceae bacterium | reverse complement strand
GTCGGGGTTGAATCACCTGGAAATAGGGGATGAAGAATTCTGGAGACCTCGCTTCTTAAATACGTTAGGCTGGGTCCTTTGCGAAGCAGGAGAGATAGAAGAGGCCCTGAGGCTGAATGAACAGGCTTTAGAGGAGGCCCTACCCACCAATAATCCCGAAACAATCCATAATGCCGAGATCAATGTGGGTGAAAATCACCTGCAGATGGGGAATATGGATAAGGCCCGTGAAGCGTTGGAAAATGCATGGGACAAGGTCAAAGGTCCTGGGATCTCTTACGTGCGGTGGCGATACAAGACAAGACTTCTTATCGCCCTTGCGGAACTCTATGAAAAGACCGGGGAGAGAAAGAAGGCCCTCAATTTCGCCAATAAGGCCCTCAAAATGGCCAAAGATAAAGGCGCTAAGAAACACGAGGCAACGGCGCTTTATGTGAAGGCCAGAATCCTCCATCAGACCCGGCCAAATATGGCCCGGCGATATCTTGAGCAGGCTCTTACCCTAAGCAACAGGATAGGGGCCCGAGTTCTCGGAGAACGGATTGAACGGGATATGGAGACTATTAAATAATTTCAGATCCGACCTTCAATCCCGCCTGATACGGGGCTCACTTTAGTCACTTTGGTTGACTATAGTCACTTATAATGAGCAATTCCTTAAATCGCTCTTGTTGGATCAGGCAAAGATACTCATGGAAAGATAAAAGATGAACGTCGAGGTAAGCGAAGACTCCGACATCGAACGTCCAGGTAAGCGAAGACTCCGATCACGCCAAGGCGTGAAAAAACAAACATCAACTTTAGGCACTTTTCCGGTTTATCCGGGCCAGGGATTCATGGTTCACGGTTACGCCCTGAGTATTAAAGGAGTGAAGCGCTTTGGAGAACAAAATGGCTGAGGAAAAAGAACGGGATCAAGATGAACTCATCCTTCTGGTGGCAGTTGATTTCTCTCCTTGTTCGAAGCTGGCCATGAAGAAGGCAAAATCCTTGCTAAGGCAAGGGCAGGGACGGATCGTAGCTCTTCACGTAATCGACCATGATTTCGTGAAGGAGTGCATCAAAAATCATCTGGGAACCGAAAGTCAGATCAAAAACAGTTTATTTTTTCAGGCCAAGTCCAGGCTTGGAAAGTTCCTTGATAGTGAGGGGATGAATGGATATAGTATTGAGGCGGTTGTTTGTGAAGGGATTCCCTGTCTGGAAATCAACAAGAAAGCAGTCGAGATTAACTCAGATATGATTATTATGGGTAGTAAGGGGAAATCAGAGGATATGAAAACCATCTTCTTCGGGAGCACCACCGAAAGGGTCTTGAGATTCATTACGCGACCAGTGCTTTGCGTACCCCCGGAGGTGGATTATAGAATTACATAAAAAATGACAGGGGAAACAAAAATGAACAGCGTAATCGATAAAGAGATGTTGCGCGAGGAAGAGGCGATTAGCGAACAACTCGAAGAGCTGAAATCGAGGGTTACTCAGCTTCACGAGGGTATCCCATGTCTGAAGCAATGCGCTCATTTGAGCAGTCTTTTACAGAAAATGTACGAAATACGGGAAGGGCTCAATCTTTTAGAGCATGGCCTGCTACAGACACACCTGAAATGCTGCATCTCTCCTAATATAAAGGTCCCCGGGGAGGTCATCCTTGCGCTATCTAACCTGAGTGCGAAACGCCATGGCGCTATCATCGTTATGGAGCATGAAGAGAGCCGGGATGAATATCTTCAGGGAGGAGTCATTATTAATGCTGCCGTTAGCGCACCGATCTTGGAAAACATCTTTTATCCCGGAAGCCCGCTTCATGATGGGGCTGTGATTATTCGGGATTCAAACATCCGAAAAGCAAGCGTCTTGCTTCCCTTAGCGTCTCCCACGTCAGAGCTGGATGCCCTTGGCCTCGGTTCCCGGCACCGCGCAGCCCTTGGTTTCAGCCAGGTAAGTGATGCCCTGGTTATTGTTGTGTCTGAAGAGAAAGGCTGGATATCAATGGCCCTCGGAGGACAACTGTACCCGAACCTCGGTACATTTGCTTTGCTCGAGAAATTGGAGGGTAGCATAGAGGATGACGACGGGTAAATCATACGATGGCTGGTAGTCATCCTAAAGGAAAGGCTGATGATGAAGTCCGAAACTAAAAATGGAAATAATAGGAAGAATCATTTCACTGTCGCGGTATCGAAAAAAGCTCCCTCTCAGAACGAGCTGGAGAAGCCCGGGTTGTTGAAGAGGTTCTTGGACTGGCTAATTAGGGGAGCTGCTAAATCCCATTTAAATGTGACATCCTGCCCGACCTGACAAATCAAGCATTAGCGACCCTCCAGGTAGGAAGGGTACTTTACTAACAGCCTCCCAATCGCTGTTGCCACGGTAAACTCCGAATTCAAGATCACCGGTTTCAATCCATGGGCAGAACAGCTTACGGGTTATTCAGAGCAGGAGGCAATAGGCTACTTTTGCGGTGACATTTTACAGGGGGGGATGTGTAAAATCAATTGTCCTTTAAGGGCAGTCATCAAGAAACGGCAGGCTGTTATCAGGATGGACACTAACATGACTGACAGATCGGGAAAAACTATTCCGGTCAGGATGAATACGGCCGGTCTGTTTGATGCCTATCAGGTGAAGGCAAAACAGGCGGGAGTCAATTTGGAACTTGAGAATGAAGAGGAATTACCGATTATCGAGGCTGATGCCAATCGCCTGCGCAGGGTCTTTACCAATTTGTTAGATAATGCCTTGAAGTTTTCAAAAAACGACGGCACCGTTACCATATTAACTGATCAAACTGAAAAGGATATCGTTGTCAAGGTCAAGGATGAGGGGATAGGTATTGATCCTCAGGACCTTCCCTTTATCTTTGAGAGCTTTAATCGTGGAAAAGGCGCTGAGAAAAAGAAGGGTTTTGGTCTTGGACTTGCTACAGTCAAGGCCATAGTGGAGGCCCACGGTGGTCAGGTACTTGTGAAGAGTGAATTGGGTAAAGAATCGATATTCAAAGTTATTCTCCCCAAGGAAAGAGTGGAACACGAGCCATTGGAGTAGTTTGGTGAAAAAACCTCATTGGATAAACCATAATAACGACCATATTCGAGATAACGAGAAGTGGCTCAAGAAAACAATTGGCTTAGGACTTAAAGATGTCGGCCATGAGATAGAAGAGGCCATTGAGATTCTGAAAAAAGCGAACAGACATATAGAACTGGCGTACAAAAAGCTGCAACAAAGCGAGTTCCCCAAGATAGGAGTAATATTCGAAACAGAAAAACCCACCGGAAAATTCCGGCGACTTCAATTTGAAGCAGATTGGAGTTATCAGAACTCCATATACTGACAATGCACCCTATCAACCAGTGGAAGAGGATGAAGGAGATTTTCGTATAGTAGTTGATTCCCAATATGGCGATAGCCTCTATAAACTTGAAGAATTTCGATATATTTATGTTATCTATTATATACACCGGGTAACGCAGGAGTTCTCAGAGATTGTATCTCCCACTTGGACCGACGGTGCGAAGGTCGGGGTATTTGCAAGCAGGTCACCAGTTCGCCCAAATCCCATTGGTATAAGTATTGTTCGAATAAAGGGCATCAAAAATAACGAGGTCTTTACATCAGGTATGGATGTCTTTGATGGAACACCTTTGCTTGACATCAAGCCATACATAAAGGACCTGGATAGCAAACCCGATGCCAATTATGGCTGGATTGAAGACATGGATAACCGTGAACATCTTCTTTTACATATCAGGGGTATTCCTCATGATTACTGAAAGGATGGAAACGGGCCGTTAGCGTTTATATAATGCCTGATCAGACCTCCGGCGCTGTTCTCCGGATCGAGCTCATTCAACAGATACGTCGTCTCATCGGACCCATCGCCACGCCTGAACGGATCCAATGGGCTGATGCCCTTCCCAGGACGCGCAGCGGCAAAATCATGCGGCGCCTCTTGAGGAAAATTTCCACTGGTGATATATTTGCCATGGGTGACACATCGACCCTATTGGACCCAGATGTTGTGCGGCAGCTCATCTAGGGCGCAAAAAGCCTTGAAAATCGGGAGCCTTCCAAATCATGACGATGAGCGACAGCGATTTTACACATAAGCGCAGCATCGCCACATCTCACAATACGCACTTATTTTGGTATGGATGAATTGCAAGATGAATTCCGTGATTGCCGTCTTGAATTCTTTACTTACTCGACTATTCAACCAGTTAACGAAATCCGGAGGGAAAAGGTGGACGTACAGCATGGAGATCAGGTCAAAAGCATTCAGGAGCGAATGGCTGAGGAGGCGCTGGTTAAAGAGCGCATCGATGATCAAGGGAACAGGTGGACTAAAGCCTATTTCGGCGGAGGAGAGCACTTCAAGAACTGGTTAGAACAATGCAAGGAGTTAGGGGAGGTCATAGTAGAAGAGGTTGACTCAACAGGATACAAATGTTTTGAGGAAGGCGGGGAGAAACTGTACAGGATCTGGATAAAGATGGATCAAACAAAGGAGGTTATTTTTGACACAGCAGGCCGGGAGCAGCATTGAAGCAGGGCCGGGCCCTTGCAGCCGGTTGGCCCTGGTTTCCACACCGTGGCCGTTCTTTGACCGCCCATCAGTTCAGATGGGTACGCTCAAGGCCTTTCTCATTCAGCGGCATCCAGATATTCGTGTAGATACCCATCATGTTTATCTAGAAATTGCCGCTGTCCTGGGATATCCGCTCTACCGGATAATCAGCGAACGGCCATGGATTGCGGAATGCCCCTACGCAGCCCTTCTCCATCC
>JAUWPC010000050.1 GCA_030611815.1 Desulfobacteraceae bacterium | reverse complement strand
AGTAAACCAAATCAGGACCTCAGATTTGACGTGCCTTGTGTAGGTCTTGAAACTATAAAGGCGATGTCCAAGGTAAAAGGCGCGGTCCTGGCTGTTGAGGCAGGTTATACGCTGCTGTTTGATAAAGAAGAGATGATAGCGGAAGCTGACAGGGAGAATATTTCCATAATTTCCATCAATATGTCTTAGGATAAGGGGTGAAATAACCTCCCATTTCCTAATCGTAATCCTAATCAAAATGATTAAGATTACGATTAAGATTATGAATCCAAAAATTATTTTCAATTAGTGTGGAAGTTATTTCGTCATCATTCCTTAGGTTTTCCGGGGCACATACATCCCTGAAACAGGATAAATTAGATGAAACAGGACAAACTTAGAGTCGCAGTGATTGGGGTGGGGCACCTTGGGGAATACCATGTACAAAAATACAAGGGTATCCCTGGGGTGGAACTCGTCGGTGTGGTGGATGTGGACGCTGATCGTGTCAATGAGATAGCACAGCGTTACGATATAAAGGCCTATGGGGATCACCGGGATATCTTAGACAGGGTGGACGCAGTGAGCCTGGCAGTGACCACTGAGATGCATTTTGAGGTGGCGAAGGATATTTTGAAAAAAGGAATCCACATGCTAATCGAGAAGCCTATCACTTATGACCTCAGAGAGGCCGATACCCTGATCAGCATGGCCCGGCAACGGGATCTGGTACTGCAGGTGGGCCTAATAGAACGCTTTAATCCGGCCATCGTTAAGATGGAACGTATGTTGAACAACCCCGTCTTTATTGAGGCTCATCGCATGAACCTTTTCACAAAAAGGGGGCTCGACGTTGATGTGGTGCTCGACCTGATGATTCACGATCTGGACATCATTCTCCATATTGTTCCGTCAGAGGTGAAAGAGATCCATGCAGTGGGTATGCCTGTAATTACCGACAAAACGGACATCGCTAACGTCAGGCTTATTTTTGAAAACGGGACCGCTGCCAATCTGACCGCAAGCCGGGTATCAGGGAAGATGTTGAGGAAGATCCGTGTGTTTCAGCCGGACGCATATATATCTGCTGATTGCGGAAAAAGGCAACTTACTGTAATTAGCCTTGACCCTGAGAAAAAAGATTCGGATGATTTCCCTCAGGTGGATACAAGTAAAGAGAAATATTCTGAGAGTGACCCTCTAAACGATGAGATATCTTCGTTTATCAGTGCTGTCACAAATGGATCAGATCCGGTAGTGACCGGTGAGGATGGGCGAAATGCCTTAAGAGTCGCCCTCAACATTATTGATCAGATTGAGAGAGGCTGTAAGAATTTTAGACCCACCATCTAATATCAGGGATCACAAGCTGGTGCTCATAGTTGCAGGCGAGGCCTCTGCCGATCTGCATGGCTCAAATCTTGTGAAAGCCATGAAAGTTTCCTGCCCTGGCGTTGTCTTTTGCGGTATCGGAGGGGCGAATATGAAACAGGCAGGGGTCAAGATCCTTGTCTCCTCCTCTGATATGGCAGTAGTTGGTTTGACCGAGGTCCTGCAGAAGTTTCACACGATTTTCAGGGCGGCCAATAAACTGAAAGCCACACTGAAAACCCACCACCCTGATCTTTTGATTCTCATAGACTACCCCGACTTCAATCTCTATATGGCCCGGATCGCCAGGCGACTGCAGATCCCTGTTTTATATTACATAAGTCCGCAGGTATGGGCGTGGAGAAGGGGACGCGTAAAGAAAATTGCAAAACGTGTTGACCGGATGGCGGTTATCCTGCCATTTGAGGAAGCGTTTTACAGGAAAAGGGGCGTCAATGTTGATTATGTAGGCCACCCCCTACTGGACGCATTTAAACGCGAAACCTACAACCCGCAACAAAGCCCAGAGGTCGGAGGTCGGAGGTCGGAGGTCAGAAGCCAGAAAAACAAGCGCCAGAATCCAGTATCCAGAATCCAGTATCCAGTATCCAGTATCCAAAACCCTGTAGTCGGGCTGGTGCCAGGGAGCCGTAGGGAGGAGATCAGGAATATGCTCCCCATAATGATCAGATCGGCCGAAATCCTTAAAATCAGGTATCCGGATATCCGATGCTTGTTGCCATTGGCCAAGACCATTGAACCTGAACTTATTGATTCCTTTATCAGAAAATCCTCGTTGGACATAGAAGTCCATCAAGGGGATATCTATGAGGTCTTGGACCGTTGTCATATTGCTCTGGTAACGTCCGGCACTGCGACATTGGATACGGCTATCATGGCGGTTCCCATGGTTGTTGTATACAAAGTGACCCCCCTTTCCTACCGGATTGGTAAGATGTTGATTAAGACGTCCTTTATAGGATTAGCAAACCTTGTTGCCGGAGAAAGAGTGGTTCCTGAATTGATTCAGGATGAAGTCACGCCTGAAAGGCTTGCAGATGAGGCCCTGACGCTGATCGAAAATGAACATGTCAGGAAAAAGATGATAACAAAGCTGCACGGGATAAGAAAGCGCCTTGGTGAAGGCGGCGCATCAGAGAGGACAGCCAAGATAGCAACAGAGATGATGAAGTGTTGATTTGAGGGGCAAGTAAATGGCGAGGACAATTTTAGTTGTTGATGATGAAAAGAGTATCCTTCGGTCCCTGGAGGGTATTCTTTCGGATGAAGGGTTCGAGGTCCTCAGTGCAGAAACCGGGGTTGAGGCATTAGAGGGGATCAAGGAATCGACCCCGGATCTGGTTCTTCTGGATATTTGGATGCCGGGCCTTGACGGCATTGAAACCCTTGAAGAGATCAAAAAGGGATACCCCAATCTTCAAGTGATCATGATGTCGGGACATGGCAATATAGAGACCGCGGTTAAGGCTACCAAGATAGGGGCATACGATTTCGTTGAAAAGCCTCTTTCATTAGAAAAGCTTCTCTTATCCATCAATAACGCCCTTGAATATTATAGGTTAGAGGAGGAGATAAGCCTTCTCAAGGAAAAGGATAAGAACAGGTATAATATCACCGGTAACAGTAAAGCGATTATGGAATTAAAGGAGCAGATCAAAATCGTGTCCCCTACCAATGCATGGATCCTTATTTCCGGGGAAAACGGGACCGGAAAAGAACTTGTTGCGCACACTATTCACCTCTTGAGCCGGCGCAGCCACAAGCCGATGGTTGAGGTGAACTGCGCTGCAATACCAGAGGATCTCATAGAGAGTGAACTCTTTGGGCATGAAAAAGGGGCATTTACCGGGGCATCCACGATGAGAAAGGGGAAATTTGATTCTGCTCATGAGGGGACCATTTTTTTGGATGAAATTGGGGATATGAGCTTGAAGGCTCAATCAAAAACCCTCAGAATCTTGCAGGAACAGAAATTTGAGAGGGTGGGAGGGACAAAGACTATTAAGGTGGACGTAAGGGTGATTGCGGCAACAAACAAGGACCTGGAGGCAGAAATAGAGAAAGGAAGATTTAGAGAAGATCTCTATTTTCGGCTGAATGTAATACCGATGACAGTACCGCCCCTCAGAGATCGTATTGAAGACATCCCCGGTCTGGTTAATCAGTTTGTGCCCGAATTTTCTCTCAGTACAAACATAGAGGCAAAAGAGGTGTCTGAAGAGGCCATTGCAACTCTGCAAAAATATGACTGGCCAGGGAACGTCAGGGAGCTAAAGAACCTGATTGAAAGGCTTATGATTATGGTGCCCGGCAGTGTAATCCGAAATGAAGATATCCCTGCGCCTTTCAACCGCAGTTCCGACATCAAGACGGGTCTTGAGTCTAATTTTGTGTCAGGTTCGCTTAAAGAGGCAAAAGGCGAATTCGAAAAGGCCTATATTGAGACCAAGTTGAGGGAGTTCAATGGGAACATCTCACAGACGGCCGAGGCCATCGGTATCGAAAGGAGTAACCTTCACAAGAAGATAAAGGGTTATAAACTGGATAAGTTCAAATCTTGATATAGCCGCCCCAGAGGAATAGGCTTCGCATTCCACAGGGCCCCGATAGCGGGATCTATACTACGCTTCGACAGGCAAAAAGGCACAAAATACACAAAAAATAAAATTTACATTCTGGAATATCAAATAATTATGGACGTCTAAGACAGAAATTTCAACTTTTTACGAAGCCGTCACGATTGAATAGTGAATATCTAAGTGAACTTCTCAATCTCTGAATCCGGTCCCGAGTCCGTTGAATCAGAAGCGTCTGAATTCTCCGTATGCCTCTTCAACCTTTGTAGATGTGGGGTTCATGGGCGCAATGGAAAGAGAAGACTAAAGCCATAATAAGGCTTAATAGTCTTAAGCCTTAGGGTGAGGTTGGCAGAGACTGACTGTCTGGAGTCGGGGGGAGAAGAGATTTGTTCCAAGGGAAGGGAAACAGACCCCTTCCCCTGATAATCTGGTGACCGATGTGATTAGTAAGGATGAAACTCCCGGATCTGCCACTTTGGCTTTCCGGTCTTTTTGTCCGTTTCCGTGAATCGTTTGTGGTATTCCACCACCTTGAAGATGCCTGCGAATTCGTTACATACAGGATATCCGGCCTTGATCCAGCCCACTATACCGCCGGTGTATGTCCAAACATTGGTAAAGCCGTACTCCACAAGCTTTTCGGCAACATAGCACTGCCTCTTCTTGGTCCGGCACCAGACCACAATCATGGCGTCTTTGTCTTTGATCTTTTTGGGTATGGTGTACATATGCCCGGAATGGATGTGGTCTGTGTACGGAATGTGAAAGGCATAGAATTCGGGATGGGTCCTAACGTCAATGAGATATGCCTTCTTCTTCCCGGCCATCACTTCATCGTAAAGTTTCTTAAACTGCTCGACATTGAGCTGGCGCTCAGGTGGGATAGCTGAGCATGCCTTTTCCCAGACCTTTTTTTCATTGGCCCTGAGCATTTTCGAATCATCTGCTGCAAAAGCGCTAACCGTGCCCAAGGAAAAAATAAGGGCAAATGCCAGAACTAACAATCTTTTCATTTAAAAAACCTCCTTTAAACTATAAGTCCATTAAGATTATCTCTTAGAAACCCTGATAACATTCATTCACCACCTTTCCGGGCCTAAGTTTAAACACTGCAAATAACTATATTCCCTGATCAGGCCATCGTCAAGGGTCTTATAACGCCTCCAATAGCCTTTGATGAAGATTATCAAAACCGCCATTAGACATGATCAGAATGACGTCCCCCGATCTGGCCTCTGTTACCAACGCCTTCAACAACAGTTCTGTGTTTTCAAAATAAGAGGCTTCAAGCCCTCTCTTGCTTAGATCAGATACCAATTGTCGGGATGAAAAACGTTCTTCAACAGGGATGTTTTCCATTAAGGGGGGCTCAGGGATCATAATCAGGTCTCCGACGTCAAAAGAGAGGGCATATTGGTCTTGAAATATATTCCGTCTGCTTGAATTTGACCTGGGTTCGAACACTGTAATCAGGCGCCGTTGCCTGTACTTCTCTCTGACCGCTTTTGTTGTCTCTCTGACCGCTGTAGGATGATGGGCAAAATCATCCAGCACAAGGATCCCCCCCATCTCTCCGATGATCTCCTGCCTCCGTTTGACACCGCTGAATGTCTTGGCCGCTTCTGCGAGGATCGACCAGGGTATTTTTAGAAAGCGACCCAGGGCCAAAGCCGCCAGGAGATTGGATATATTGTGCCTGCCATAAACAGAAGTACCGAGGACGGTTTCCTCTCTCCCTCCCTTGAGGATTCTTATCTTTGTGAAATCCTCTTCAATTGTCACATCTGCTGCCCGCCAGAGGTTATTTTCGGAAAAACCGTAGGTTTCTGTCTGGCATCTTGCCCTTTTGCTTTCGCGCCTCACGGTCTCATCATCCCCATTTGCGATGAGAAGCCCTTTTGGAGGAATAATGTCAATCAGTTTACAAAAGCTTTCGATGACGTGGTCGAGATCGCGGTAAATATCTGCGTGATCAAATTCTATGCTGGTGAGAATCGTGACCCATGGATTATAATGTAAGAATTTAGGCCCCTTATCGAAAAAGGCCGTATCGTATTCATCCCCTTCAATGACAAAACAGGGTCCTTTGCCCAACTTAAAATTCCTCTCAAAGTTGAGAGGAATCCCCCCTATCATGAACCCGGGGTCCATGCCGGCCTTTTCTAAAATCCACGCAACTAATGCAGAGGTTGTTGTCTTTCCGTGTGTGCCGCTAATCACAATGGATCGTTTATCCTTTATTGCGAATTGCCTGAGGGCCTGAGGAAAGGAGAGGTAGGGGAGTTTGAGGCGTGAAAGCTCAATGGCCTCCGGATTCTCTTTTGTGATCACGTTTCCCACAATTGTAAGGTCTGGTTTCGGGTGGAGGTGTTCCGGGCTGTACCTGCTGAAAACAGGGATGTCTAAGGATTCAAGAAAGTGGCTCATTGGTGGGTAAATATTTTGATCGGAACCTGTTATCAGATAGCCGTGGTCTTTTAGCATGCCTGCTAAGGATGCCATTCCGGTCCCGCAAATACCCATGAGATGGATATGGCGCAGACTCTCGGGTACAGAATTGAGGGAGGATGAAAGTAAGGCCCGTGGCGGGTGTTTTGGCGATTGAAGCAAGATCGAATTACCCCCTTTGGACAGTCAACAATTAAATCTTGAGCAGAAAGCACAAGAAATTTAGTAGCCGCTCACGGGTTCAAAGGTTCAGGGTTCAGAGGTTAAGGGATGAGATAGCTGGTACATTTCATAATCTTAATCATAATCCTAATCTTACTCAATACGATTATGATTATGAGTACGATTAAGATTATGATGCGCTTTTTGGTAATCTATTGACTCCAGCCCACTTTAAAGAATAAAATAAAATGAAGCAAGCATTGTCAACCCCTGAACCGTGAGCCCCGCGGCACGCCGGATAAACTTTAAACTTCAAACTCCAAACTTGAAATATGACATCTCACCAAAGACATACTAAGAGGAATGGAAGGCAATTCCGGCTTGTAAAGTTTTTTGCCTATGCGAGCTTTATCGTTTTGATTATATTTAGTTTCCCCTTTTCAATGGTCATCTCCCAAAAGGCAAAAGATATCCTGATGAAAAGCTACGAAAATTATGCATTACTCCTGGGTGAAAACCTGAATCATCAGGTATTTCAAAATTTTGTGCTTCCTGTCACCAGACAATTCGGAAAAATCAGGCTGAGGGAGAAATTTCAGTATGAATGGATGGATCGTATCGTAAAAAACACGACCCATAGCTTCAAGATTGACCTGGTGAATATTTATGATATCAACAAAGGAGTGATTGCCTATAGTACGGATCCCAGTCTCGTAGGCAAAAAAATAAGAGAGAGCCTCGGGTACAAAAAGGCGGTTCAAGGAGAAAACTCTTCACGGCTTATCACCGGGGGGACTGCTCTTTGGGGTCTTGGCATAGAGAAGATGGGGGGCGAGAAAAAATTGAGGACCTATATCCCGTTCACGGGGATAGGCCCTTTTATCGGCGACACGGGATATGTCCTGGGTGTCTTTGAATTAATTCAGGACCTCACTCAGGAATACAAGTCGCTTATCAAATTTCAGTATCTCATATTCGGGCTTTCTATCCTCATTATGGGTATGATATTCATAGCCCTTCTCTTTATCGTCCACAAGGCGGAGAGGATCATAGAGGAAAGGGCTAAAGAGCAAAGAGAACTCGCGGCCCAGTTGAACCATGCCGAACGCTTAGCCGCCTTAGGTGAAATGGTTGCGGGTGTCTCCCATGAGATCAGAAACCCTTTGGGAATTATCAGAAGCACCGCGGAACTGTTGGGTTCCATGCCCGACTCCCACGAATCCAAGGCCAAGTTGACCGGGCTCATTATAGAAGAATCAAGCAGGCTGAATAACATTGTCACTGAGTTCCTGGACTTTGCCCGGCCCGAGGAGCCGAACTTCCAGGACTGCTTTCTTAATGAAATCCTCAAGAAAAATATCCTGTTCCTGCAGCCTGAACTTGATAAAAAGGGCATTTCCCTTCATGATAATCTGAACCAGCGCTCCTTGAAACTACGGGCAGACCCCCAACTGCTGTACAGGTCGTTCCTTAATATCTTTGTAAATGCCGTCCAATCCATGGAAAACGGGGGGGCTATTACGGTCAATGTGGAGGAGGAGGACGGTTACTATTTGGTAGCCATTGCGGATAACGGAAGCGGAATCAGTGAAAAAAACCTGAAGAAAATCTTTAATCCCTTTTTCAGCACCAAGGAAACCGGTAGCGGGCTCGGCCTTTCAATCGTAAGAAAACTTATTGAAGGCCATAAGGGAGAGATATGGATAGAGAAGAACCAGGGAGAGCCTCCTGAAGGAGAAGGCCCGGGAACAAGGGTTATGATCAAGCTGCCAAAGGAGTGAGAGTTTTGGTTTTTGTCCCGCCAATTAGCGGGATGGGGTTTCGGATTTTGGAGCATGGCTCATGGAAACAATCCTGATTGTAGATGATGAAAAAAACTATCTCGTGGTCCTTGAGGCCCTCTTAGGCGCGGAAGGCTATGAGATAGTCACTGCCAATGACGCCAAGGCTGCGCTTGCCACGGTTCGCGAGGCAGACCTCGACTTGGTTATTACGGATATGAAAATGCCCGGAATGAGCGGGATGGATCTTTTGGAGGAGTGTAAGAAAACCAAACCGGAGCTTCCGGTTATCATGATGACCGCGTTTGGGACTATCGAAATGGCCGTGGAGGCCATGAAAAAGCATGCCTATGATTATATTGAGAAACCTTTTGAAAATGAACAGATTAAGCAAACCATAAAAAAGGCCTTAGAGAACTACCGGCTTGTCAAGGAAAACAGGCTTTTGACAGAGGCCCTTTCAGACCGCTACAGATATGGGAACATGATTGGCAAGAGCAAACCGGTGCTCAAGGTCTACGACCTCATAGATAAGGTCTCCCGGTCAAAGGCATCCGTGCTTATTACCGGATCTTCCGGGACCGGCAAGGAACTGGTAGCCAAGGCCATCCACTACCAGGGCCCAAGGAAGGACCGGCCGTTTATTTCTATCAATTGCGGTGCGTTGACAGAAACCCTCTTAGAGAGTGAACTCTTTGGGCATGAGAAAGGGGCATTTACAGGAGCAGTGGCCATGAAAAAGGGACGATTTGAATTAGCCGATGAGGGGACCCTTTTCTTGGACGAGGTGGGAGAGATGCCCCCCTCTCTTCAGGTAAAACTCTTGAGAGTCCTGCAGGAGATGGAATTCGAGAGGGTGGGGGGCACCAGAACCATCAAGGTAGATGTCCGGGTCCTTTCTGCCTCAAACAGAAACATCAATGTGGATGTTAGTAACGGGGCTTTTCGTGAGGATCTTTACTACCGCCTCAATGTAATCCATATAGATGTCCCTTCATTGCAGGAAAGAATTGATGACATCCCGCTCCTTGTGAGGCATTTTATCAAAAAATTTCAAAATAACGGAAAAGAAAAGAAAATAGAGTTGAGCCCGGAGGTCTGGAAAGCCTTTTACTCTTATCCCTGGCCCGGAAATATAAGAGAACTGGAAAATGTCATCGAGAGGGCCATGGTACTCAATTCGGGGGAGACAATCACAATTGATGTTCTTCCCGAGCAACTGACCGGTGCAAAAACCGAATTTGACGTGGAAAGATTTATCCCGCCCAATGTACCCCTGCAGAAGGCTTTAGAGGAGATTGAGGAAAGGCTTGTAAGAAGGGCCTTGGCCCAATCTAATAATGTCCAAGCGCATGCGGCAAAGAACTTGGGGATCACAAAAAGCCTTATCCAGCACAAGATGAAGAAGTACAAAATCATCGTTTAATGGTAAAAAGTTTTGTACCGATATTTATGTCATAATTTAAGGTAGTTACGCCGGGAAGTCAATCCGGGGCCATTTTTTGGTACAAAATATTGTACTCTGGAAAGAAGTAGCAAGAGGCTTCGATTGTTCGACTTCGGGAAAATATTCTTTGAAAACAGTCAGTTACACGTTAAGCGCCTGGCTGTATCTTTTTTGGCAAGCCTTTTGCATTGATATTAAGGCACAGAGTCACTCAATTACTCTTTCCTCCTAAAAAACCAACCTCGCAATGCGGGGTTGGTTTTTTTTAGGCCATCCTTATCCCAGATAAACCTGAACCAAAAAGGTCTCTCGCAAAGCTCGCAAAGAAAAAAGATGCCGCCCGTCTTTTTAAAAAAGTCACGAAGTTCCTTAACTTTAGGCACTTTATATGTTAACTGTCTAATACCCTAACCGCCTCAAGGCCCTACTGTCCCTGCTCCAATTCTTCTCCACCCTGACCATCAGGTCAATGTAAACACGCACTCCGAAAATCTGCTCTAACTCTAATCGGGCTGATCGTCCTATTGCCTTGATCATTCTCCCAGCCCTGCCAATAAAAATTCCTTTCTGGGAATCTGTCTCCACGTGGATACGGGCCGAAATGGAGAGAAGTCCCTTCTTGGAATTGTCATCTATTTTTTCCACGGTCACGGCAGACGAATATGGCAATTCCTGCTTCATATGATAATAGATTTTTTCCCGAATAATCTCTGATATCAGGAAACTCTCTGTCTGGTCAGTCTCCATCTCTTCAGGAAAAAATTGAGGTCCGGGTTCTAATCTTGATTTTAGCTCGTCAAGGAGCATGGGTACACCATCTCCCTCTAAGGCAGAGATTGGTATGATTGCATCAAAGGGGTATCTTGTCCCATAATCCGCAATAATGGGTAAGAGCTTTTCCTTTGACCCCTTATCGATCTTGTTGATGAGCAGAAGGCACGGTTTCTCCATCCCTCTAAGATTGTTCAAGATAGCTGGGATTTCAGGATCATCCCCGGAGCCCGTTTCAATCATGACCATTATGATATCAACCTCGTGAAATGCCGCGAACGCAGATGCCACCATGCTCCTGTGAAGGGCCGTTCTGGTGTGATGGATCCCGGGCGTGTCCATAAACACCATTTGAAAATCATCCCCGTTATATATCCCCAGGATGCGGTTCCGAGTCGTCTGCGGTCGTGGGGACACAATGGCCAGCTTTTTGCCCAAAATCCGGTTCAAAAGGGTCGATTTACCCACATTGGGCGGGCCGATAATTGCTATATAACCCGACAAAAAAGTCATTTCTTTTCAATCCTGACCCTCCCTCCCGGGAGAGTATCGTCAACCGTTATTCCAAGGACTTCTGCGCCTGTTTTCTCTTCAATTATCCTGATACCCCGGTTCTTATATCCTCTTATCAGGGAGATCTCTCTCTCTGGAGCAAATATCCTTATCCGCTTTGCAGTTCCAGGGGCCGGCAGATCAGACTCTATCGCCTTCTGATGTATGGCTGAACGTACCAAAAGCCCAAAGGCCGGGTGCCACGGTCCTGAGACAATCCGCCTCTCTTCGAGCAGTGATGGAGAACTCATGAGCCCTATTCTGATAACCGGGATCCCATTTGTCTCTAAGCGGGCAACACCCTGAGCGCAGAGGTCCACCCCCTCTTCGAGCGTCAACGGTCGATAACTTCCCTCTTCGTACATCCGGGCAAGTCCTGTTCCCTCGATGACTAAGGCAGGATAAAGACGAACCATGTCCGGACCTAAGCCTATGACTTTTTCGATAGTAGCGCGGAATCTCTCTTCGGAATCACCTGGCAGGCCGGGCATTAGCTGGATACCCACCTTGAACCCGCTCCTCTTCAGCATCTGAACCGCCCTTATAACATCTCCCGCCGTATGTCCCCTTCGAGCCATTAAAAGGACGTCCTCATCCAACGATTGAACCCCCAACTCAACCGTGCTCACATGGAAGGCCTTCATTATTTTTAGACGTTCTTCGTCGATAAAATCGGGTCGTGTTGAAACCCTTATGGAGCTAATAAGCCGATCTCTGATATAAGGAGCGACCGCTTCTAATAGCATCTTTATCCGTTCCTTTGGAAGACCGGTAAACGTCCCGCCATAAAAGGCAACTTCGGGGTTTCGCCTTATATCAAACCGCCTTGAACTTACTGCCTTCTCCAGGACCTCCCTTACATAATCGCTCCCAACCGGCCGGACCGATTGAGAGGTTATCTTTTCCTGATCACAGAAGATGCATCGATGCGGACAGCCGCTGTGTGAAATGAAAATCGGTATAATTAGAGGTTTCAATTCTCTTTCAGATAGAAAAAGGCCTCACGGGCCGCATTCTGTTCAGCCTCCTTCTTACTCCTTCCCTCCCCCTCCGCCAATACCTCTCCCTTAAGGCTCAATGCCACCTGAAAGGACCTGTCATGGGCCGGGCCGGTCTCTTTTATTAGCCGGTATTTCGGCAAGGTTTTACAGCTCTGCTGGCTATACTCTTGGAGCAGACTCTTAAAATCATGGACCAATTCCCCGGTCCCCACCCTTTCTAACAAAGAGGAAAATAGCCCCTTTATTATTTCCATTGCTTTATCAAACCCTGCATCCAAATAGATTGCCCCGATAAGCGCCTCAGTTGTATCGGCAAGGATGGAAGGTTTTTCCCTGCCGCGACTCTGTTCCTCCCCTTTCCCCAAAAGCAGATACTCACCCAATCCCAATCTCAGGGCAACCTCGTAGAGGCCTGCCTCGTCGACCACCACGGCCCTGAACTTCGACAGATCTCCCTCCGTGGCATCCTTAAAACGGAGCATCAGAATATGACTGATCGCCAGATCAAGCACGGCGTCACCCAAAAACTCGAGCCGCTCGTTATCCTTCAGGCTTGAATCGATCTGTTCATTCACATAAGAGGAATGGCAAAATGAGTGGATGAGCAATTCAGGGTTCTTGAAGGTATAACCCAATTTTTTGTCGAGACTCTCAAATTTATCGGTCTTCATAGCTCAACTTCTAAAATGTATAGAGTTCTTGTAAGCGCCAAGGATTGTCCCGCCGCAGCGGGATATCCAGCATTCCCGCTTAAAAACGGGATCTTCGACCAGCAGCCCTTTCTTAAATTCTATACAACCCCGGCCCCATTTTCAAGCTCAGAAAACCCTCTGTTTGACATACACACCGGCATTTGTTAGTAAAAACGGGCATCGAAACCCTTTTGATCCTTTTCTTTCCTGGCTTTTGACCCGAAACAAAAGGGTTCTTTTAAGAAAAAATCCTCAAACATCTTGGACGAAAAGAAGTTGCGGGGGAATCGACGATGCATCACTTTGTGCCCTGGAGGACGGTTTGGAAAGGGACTAAGGAGCATCCGGAATTTGAAAGGAAATGCCATGTTCTTAGATACGCCACCTCCGGCTGAAAAGCGGCTGGGCCTGACTGACACCTTCAGCTTTTCATGTCACAGCCGTCTTTCATGTTTTAACCGCTGCTGCCGGAATAAGCATCTCCCCCTGACCCCTTACGATATCGTCAAAATGAGGAAAGCCCTCAACCTTCACTCTGATGATTTCCTTGAAGGATATACGCTTTACCGATTGGACCCCAAATCCGGGTTCCCTATCTTATCTGTCAAGATGGGGGATGAGGAAGGAATATGCCCCTTTGTAGGTCCTGACGGTTGCACGATTTATAATGACCGTCCCACGGCCTGCCGCCTCTTT
>JAUWPC010000402.1 GCA_030611815.1 Desulfobacteraceae bacterium | reverse complement strand
TAGATGCCGCCGGTGCCACCGGTGCCGATACCTAAGAAGAATGTTTTAGCCGCGACCGGTCCTGCAATGATCAGAGTCAGGGCCACGGTGATAGCCAATACAATGCTCAGTTTTTTCATAGTCATTAGACCTCCCTTTCTTGATTTGACATTTCTACTGACCCATGGTTGTTATATACAATTCTATGGATCCGGGTTTGTCCGTCATCCTCCCGACCGGATAGACGAAGGTGGCGGTCTGGCCTGGTTTGACCAGTCCTTTCTTGATCTTCCTGGGGATGAGGCCTCCCACAGCTTTACCGTTATCTAAGAAAATGCGCACTCTATAACGCTGAGGTTTGTCACTGACGTTCTTAACGGCCACTTTGAAATGAAGGGTCTGAACCCCTTCAAATCTCTTGAAGAAGCAGGAGAACCCATCAAGTTGAGCCTTGGGAGTTATCTCTTTGCTTATCTGCCCTTCCTGAGCGCAGGCAAACTCTCCTTCCGCGGCATCGGCCGTTGTCCCCACACCGGCCCCAAGGCTTAGACAGACCGCCGCCCCGATTACGATAAACCAACTTAACACCCCTTTACGTTGTTTCATGTTTCCTCCTCTCGCTACGGGTTAATTTGTGAACAGCCCTTTCCAAAGTAAATTTAAATAACACCACAGAGGGTGCGCGTTGTCAACCCCATTTTGCCCACTTGTATTTGTGGCCTGCCTGTGATATGAAAACCTCATCTGGGCGTTGCCTCTCTCTGTGCGCTCTGTGAGAGGAATAGAAATATGATAAGGAGAACACCATGGAAATCAAAGTAACGCAAGCGGAACAGAGTCAGATGAAAACAAAGCCTGCCGATGAATCCCAACTCGGATTCGGTGAGATCGTTACAGACCACATGTACAAAATGGACTGGGAAACCGGGAAGGGCTGGTCCAACCCCCGGATCGAACCTTACGGCCCCATCCCCATAGATCCGGCCGCCATGGTCCTTCATTATGGCCAGGAGGTATTTGAAGGTCTTAAGGCCTATGGGGGAAAAGATGGGGAGATATATCTTTTCAGGCCCGAAGAGAATTTCAAGCGGATCAACCGGTCGGCAAAGAGGCTCTGCATGCCCGAAGTGGATGTTGAACTTGCCATGGAGGGGATGAAGAAGCTCATCTTGTTGGACAGAGAATGGGTGCCGAAAAGCGAGGGGACATCTCTCTATATCAGACCGACCATGATAGCTACGGAACCGCACTTGGGGGTCCGGCCCGCCAAGACCTATCTCTTTTACATCATTATCGGTCCCGTGGGGGCCTACTACAAGGAGGGACTCAACCCGGTCAAGATCTATGTGGAGGATTTTTTTGTCCGGGCTGCCATAGGTGGAACCGGCGAAGCCAAGACCTCCGGAAACTATGCTTCGAGCCTCTTGGCGGCGGAAGAGGCAAAGAAAAAAGGTTTTACGCAGGTGTTGTGGTTAGATGCGGCGGAGAGGAAATATGTGGAAGAAGTAGGGACCATGAACATGTTTTTTGTTATTGAAGATGAGGTGATTACCGCCCCCTTAAACGGGAGTATTCTGCCCGGGGTCACAAGGGATTCTGTTATTCGAATCGTCAAGGAATGGGGCATGAAATTGTCAGAGCGATCCCTCGCAATTGACGAAGTAATCGCTGCTGCCAAAGATGGCAGGTTAAAGGAGGCCTTTGGCACTGGCACTGCTGCGGTGATATCTCCGGTGGGCCAGATAACTTATGAGGGTGAGGATCATGTTGTGGCAGGAGGTGAGATGGGAGAGCTTTCCCATAAACTCTATGACGAAATCGTGTCCGTTCAGTACGGGCACAAACCCGATCCTTATGGGTGGATTGAGCGGATTGGTTGAGGTTATTAGATGATTCCTACCATTGAGTGGCACGGTGACCAGGTCAGGATGGTTGATCAGAGGAAACTTCCTTCTGAGATCGAGTGGTACACCTGCAGGGGGTATAGAGACGTCATCAAGGCCATTGAAAAAATGGTGATCCGGGGCGCCCCTGCCATAGGTGTGGCAGCCGCTATGGGTCTTGCCTTAGGGGCCAGGTCTATCAGGGCCAAGGCCGTGCCAGATTTCACAGTTAGGTTTAAGGAGATTGGTGAAGAGATGCTCCATGCCCGCCCAACTGCCGTAAATCTCAGATGGGCGGTTGAAAGGATGATCGGGTTGGTGGAGAAGATGTCAGACCATCCTGCGGACGAAATCAAGACCTCCCTGAGGCAGGAATCTGAAAAAATCTTGGCCGAAGATATAGAAATCAATCGAAAAATGGGGATGAATGGTCAGGGCCTTATACCGAAAGGTGCAACCATACTGACCCACTGTAACGCAGGGTCATTGGCCACCGGAGGGTACGGGACCGCCTTAGGCGTGATTCGTGCAGCCCATGAGAGGGGAAAGAAGGTTCAGGTTGTTGCCGATGAGACCAGGCCGTGGCTCCAGGGTCTCCGATTGACCGCCTTTGAATTGATGGAGGATGGGATCCCTGTCTCTGTAATTGTTGATAATGCGGCAGGTTCTTTGATGAGACAGAAAAGGATTGATCTGGTGATTACCGGGGCCGATAGGATTGCCGCAAACGGAGATGTGGCAAATAAGATAGGCACGTACCAGGTGGCCGTATT